>JAYVSA010000497.1:0-2029 GCA_043775765.1 Breznakibacter sp.
TTCTACAATGGTAAACTCCTCTGTAAATTTATCGGACAGAAGATTTTTACAGTATGGTTTGATAAACTCTAGAAGTTCGCTCAGTTTTGTCTCATCGTAGCCAGAGGAGACAATTACCCCGAAGGTGGTGATGTATAAATAACGTTCATCATCGTTTTTATAAAAGAGTTCCGAAGAGTCTGATGAGAACTCAGTGCCAGCATACTCTTTTCTAAATCTCTTAATATCAATTAATTCAGCAATTTGGACTGCTTTAATATTTCGCATAACGGAGCAGATTAATAGTATACTTAAATATATAAAATATAATCCTCATTAAACATCAAGAGATGAAAAATCACCCTTATCGAACCGCTTTTAAAAGCTTTATTAACAGCATTACCACAGCTTCAGAGGCACGGATAATATTGCGATCGCGGAAAGTACCCAGTTGCAAGAGCTGGCTAGTAACCTCGCCATTTTTGGTTGCTACGGCAATCCAAACCGTGCCAACAGGTTTTTCGGCTGTGCCACCATCGGGGCCAGCAATGCCAGAGGTTGCAACGGCAAAATCGGTGTTAAAAACAGACTGCGCCCCTTTGGCCATTGCTTCTACAACCTCTTTGCTCACGGCACCATGCGCATTTATTAACACCTCATCTACCCCTAAAAGATTAACCTTAGCTTGATTGGAATAGGCCACTACCGAACCCATAAAAAAGGTAGAGCTGCCTGCCAATTTTGTAATCTGCTCTGAGATATATCCACCCGTGCAACTTTCGGCTGTTGCGAGAGTTAGCTTCTTAGATTTCATTAATTCAGAAAGAGCTCCAACCAAATCTTCCTCGCCGTAGCCCATGATACTTTGACCAATAAGCGGAAGTAGCTTTTGTGCCTCGGCAAGAACTTGAGCTTTAATCGCCACCTCATCTTTGCCATGAGCCGTAAGTCGCAAACGGACTTTGCCTATTGAAGGCAAGTAAGCGAGCTTGATGAACGACGGAAGTTGGTCTTCCCACGACTCAATTTTCTCGGCCAATGCCGATTCTGAAACGCCATACGTATTGATGGTGTGATGGAAAATAGAATCGGTTTGGAAGCGCTTATTCAGGTAGGGCAAAATATCATCGGTCATGGCCATTTGCATCTCAGAAGGTACGCCAGGCATCGAAGCCAAAACCTTATCACCATGGTTAAAAAGCATGATTGGAGCCGTGCCACATTTGTTGGTAAAGATGGTACAATCCTTTGGCACCCAAGCCTGACTTTGATTCAAATTATTAAGAACCTGCGCATTTGTAGGGAAAAGTCTCTTGATATTGTCGATGACCGACTGGTTAAAAACCATTTCGGTATTAAATAGTTCGGCCAAAGTAGCCTTGGTGATATCGTCTTTTGTTGGACCGAGACCGCCCGTTACCAAAACAATATCAACACGTTGCATCGACTCTGTGATGGCATTTTTAATCTCCGAAGCATCGTCAGAAATGGTGATAACACGATTAATATCGAAACCCAGTAGATTCAATTGTTTCGAAATCCACGCCGAGTTGGTATTTATAACCTGCCCAATGAGCAACTCATCGCCAATAGATATAATTTCTGTTTTCATGGTAAGATATATTTGTGAGACCTCCCCCAAGCCCCTCCAAAGGAAGGGTGAATGTAGGAATTTCTATTTTAGTAAATTATTAATTCTCTGAATAAGAGGCGGATGAGAATACTCGAAAAAGACCACCAACGGATGAGGATTGATGTTTGAGAAGTTTTCGACGTGAAGTTTTTTTAGTCCTGAGATCAATTGATTACCGTAACCATAAGAAGCTGCGTAACTATCGGCCTGATACTCATTTTTACGAGATAGAATGGTTTGAATGAGACCGATTACAGCAGAAACAGGCTCAAAAAGAATAGAAAAGATGATTAGACCAATGGCGAACGAGCTCTCCTCTACCCCAACCGCTTGCACAAACAGCGGATTACCAACAAAAAGGGAGAAGACATAAAACATTATGGCCGTGGTAAAGAGTCCGAAAACCATCCCTTTAAT
>JAYVSA010000498.1:0-9650 GCA_043775765.1 Breznakibacter sp.
CTTTCAAACTGGAAAATGGCCGTGGTATCGCCGTTTGTAAAGAGTTGTAGCGCTTTCTCATCGGCCATCGGGATATTGTCGATATCGATTTCAATTTCCTTAGAAAGACGAACATTTTCAATAGTCTCTTTTATGATCGATAGGGTTTTAAGCCCTAAAAAGTCCATTTTTAGCAAGCCAATAGGCTCCACATAATGGCCATCGTACTGGGTGGTAAGAATATCTTCGTTCTTCGTTGGCATTACAGGGATATGCTCATCGAGAGGATTCTTGCTAATGAGAATACCACAAGCATGAACACCGTACTGACGCACTGAACCCTCTAACTTCTCGGCCAAATTAAGCGTTTTGGTAATTAATGGGTCGGTCGAGGACTTTTCTTGAAGCAGTTCAGGAGCCTCTTTATAGGCTTTTTTAAAGGTCATGCCAGGGTTATCGGGCACCAATTTGGTGAGACGATTGGATTCAGACAACGGTAATTTCAGCACGCGCGCCACATCTTTAATAGATGATTTGGTAGCCATGGTGCCAAATGTACAGATGTGCGCCACCTTATCTCGCCCGTATTTATTTGTTACATAGTCAATCACCGATTGTCGTCCATCATCATCGAAGTCGATATCCACATCGGGCATCGAAATACGATCAGGATTTAGAAAACGCTCAAACAGAAGGTCGTACTTAATAGGATCAACACTTGTTATTCCAATACAGTACGACACTGCAGAACCCGCTGCCGAACCCCTTCCAGGGCCCACCAATACGCTCATGCTCCGTGCTTTATTAATAAAATCCTGAACAATTAAAAAGTAGCCGGGAAAACCCATGTTCAAAATAACCTTTAACTCAAATTCTATTCGCTCAAGCTTTTCGGGCGGAATAGGATTACCGTACCGTTTTTTAGCACCCTCCATGGTTAGATGCACCAAAAAGTCGCCTTCAGACGCAAAGCCTTCGGGCAAAGGAAAATCGGGCATAATGGGTTTCGAATCTAACTCATACTTCTCTACCTTCTCGGCTATTTCCATCGTATTGGCCAAGGCCTCGGGCAAGTCGGCAAATAGCACCCCCATCTCCTCGGTTGTTTTAAACCACTCCTGCTTCGAGTAGCGCATACGAGTTGGGTCGTCTAAGTCGCGCCCTGTGTTGAGACAAATAAGAATATCGTGCGCTTCAGCATCCTCTTTATTGGTGAAATGGACATCGTTGGTACAAATATATTTCACCCCCAATTCGGCACTAAGCTTTACAATTTGCTCATTTACAAGAATCTGATTTTGGTAAATATCTTGGCGAAGCTTTGGGTCGTTGGTCGGATGTCGTTGGAGTTCTAAATAATAGTCATCGCCAAACACACTTTTATACCATTTAATTACCTCACGCGCCTCATCAATATTACCATCCATAATGCGCTGAGAAACCTCTCCGCCCAAACAAGCGGTAGAAATAATCAGCCCTTCACTATGCTTTTTAAGCAACTCTTTATCAATACGAGGCTTATAATAAAAGCCTTCAATATTGGAAATGGATACCAATTTGAGAAGATTCTTGTACCCTTGTAAGTTCTTGGCTAAAATCACCAAATGGTCGCCCGAACGGTCATCGCTTCCTCTTTTATCATGCCTGTTAAGCGCCACATAAGCCTCAACACCCAAAATAGGTTTAATGTCGTTCTTCTTACACACATCAAAAAACTCTTTTATGCCAAACATGTTGCCATGATCGGTAAGAGCAATTGCCACCATACCATCTTCCTTGGCTTTAGTAACAAGGCCTTTGATGCTTGCGGCACCATCTAAAATGGAGTATTGCGAATGAACGTGTAAGTGTGTAAACGGATTCATATAGTGTAATGAGTTGAAAAGACAGATTGAAGATAGAACACCTCAACAAGAGGATTGTTTCGCTAGCTTGCAAGGGAGTTAATTCCAGATAAATAGATAGTCGCTTTCCATATCGTATTTATTCTGATAGCCTTTAAGCGGATAGTGTGATGGCCCGTTTATTACATCACCAAAACCGCCACTCAACGAATATTTCGATCCGCATTTAGGACACGTTACAATGCTGCTTTCCCCCTTGGCAATCGTCACCAGCGCACTTGCCGATTTCTCGTAAGGGCACATTCGGTCGTAAACATAATAAGTCTCCGAAGTAAGCTTATACACAACCACTCCCGCGTAACCCAGAGCGTACCCTTGCATATCCGTGCGCACCAAAAACGGCGATGTTAAATACTCCGGATTACTCATATTGAGTGTTCCAGAGAACGATATATTCGGAATACTCTGCTCGTAAGTGTCTTGCTTACAGCCTAGTAATGAAGCAACTAGTGCTAAGCAACATGCAAATTTCATCATCTTTTTATGTTTTGTACAAAGATAGGTAATAGATAGTGAACTCCATTTGTACACCCTAAAAATATTTTGGGGGTGCCGGCAGGTGGCATCTTTAACACTTCTTACGTCTGCCTCTCAATTTTAGGTTCAAAACACCTCGCCACCAGGCCGTCGGGTCGCCGCTCATAGTCCTCGCCAGTGGCATGCTAGCGCAATACCACGGCCTGCGGGCTATTCCGCTCTGCCCCTCACCCGCTTCGCCCATACCACGTTACTGCTCATCACCAAATGTGGCACATTCAACATTCAATGTGCCATCTTCAACGTTCAATGTGCCAACTTGAATGTTGAACTTATCGAATTCAACATTCAATCTCACGAATTCAATGTTCAATGTGCCTCCTACAATGTTCAACTTGCCAACCTGAACGTTGAATATGCCTCCTTCAATGTTGATGTTGGCATATTCAATGTTGATTATGGCAAAGTCAACATTGATGGTCAAACCTATATGCTTTAAGTGGTAGATCGTACAGTAATCCCAGAAACAAAAAAAGGGCTAACCAGTTTTTTATTTCCGTTTAGCCCCATTATATTTTGTACTAAAGTATTTATTTTACTCGGGAGTATGTTTTGGTTGGCTTATCTTCCTTGCCGCCAAAAACATTGTCTAAATTATCGTCGCTCTTAACAGTGAGTATTCCACTCTCTATTTTATATTCAAAATGCTTGGTTGTTTGCATATTTTCTGGCTCATCGGCAAAGAGAACCCCCGTATAATTACCGTACAAATCTCTTGTTGGATAGGTGATTTGCTTGATTGTAGCAAAAATAACATCTTTCGAAACCGTTATAACGCCTTTTTCGCCTAAGTAAGGAATCCAAACAGAGGCCGTATCGTACTTTAGCTCATTAGAGATTTCATAAGTCGTAGAAGTAAGTATCAGAATGTTTTGAAGCGCTACCTCGGGCAATTTAGACTTCTCGGTGGTAGTAATTGTATCTGCAACAATTGGAATTTCACGCCAAGTGCCAACATAAGCACCCGATAACTCATCATCTTTTCCACATGATGAAAATATTACAAGCGTAAGCAGAATAGAGCTTATTAGTTTGCTTAAATCTAAAATTCGACCAACTTTCATAATTATGGGATTATATTATATCTCAAAAATAGCATAATCTTTTAGTTTTAGAATTATTTAGGTCCAATGATGTTTATTTTTTTATTTTTCAACAAGTTTATATAGAGCCAATAGGGTAAATGAATTGTTATTTATTGGGAGTACGACTCAAAGTCGCGCCCTCAATTTTAGTCAATAGTGGCTTGCGCTATATGATTTACGCTATTTTTTCGTTAACTTGGAGGTGATTTAACCTTATGGTATGAAAAGTGTATTTTGGATAATGGCTGGACTAACCCTGCTAATTGTGAGTGGATGTGTTAAGGAGGATTACTCTAAAGTGTCTAAGAGTCTGGTTTTTAAACCCAATGTCTCTGTTCCTATTGGATCACGAAATGTGACTGTCTCCAAGCCTTTAGGCAATTTAACGGTAGATACTCTTATTGCCACCGATACGATAGATTTCGCCTTCTCGGACTTGGGTGCCAATAGAAAATATGTAGAAACACTTATGTTTCGCGTGCAAACAACAAATTCATACCCCGCAAAAGCACTCGTTTCCGTAGATTATTATGATGCCAATGGAATTATACTGGGCAGTTTTACAAAATTGGACCCCTTGATTTTGAGTAACCCGTCTGTTGATTCGGTGGCTGGAACAACAGGTTCGATTACGAATCTTAAAGATATTTTTCTGACTTCAGGTGAGATTGATCAGCTAGAGAATGCAAAAAAAATTATTGTAACTACGGTGATGACTGATATGGTGCTCTCCAATGCATTGCTATTGAATTGGGACAAGTTTAGTGTGGCGGTAACAGTGGGCATGCAGGCTCAATTAATAAAGGAGAATTAGTTCATGAATAAGTTGTGTGGTTTTTTCGGTCGGTTGCTCCTAATTGCGTTTTTGTGCGTAAGCAGCGCTGTTGTTGTAGCTCAGCAAGATAAAACTCTTTTTCTGATGCATGAGTTACCTCAGGCTAATATTGTGAACCCAGCAGTGGGCATTAAATGTAAATTCTATATAGGGGTGCCTGTCTTGAGTTCGGTTCATTTCAATTATTCCAACACACTTTGTACGGTTAATGAGGCTTTTGGCTCTGTAGCGGGCAGTGATTCGCTTAAGCTAAACTTGCAAAATATTGTTGATCAAACCCATAAAATAGATTTGATAAGCGTAGAACAACAGCTTACCTTGCTCGATTTTGGTTATCGTTGGAATAGAAACTACATTACTTTTTCGGTGCGTGAGAATGTTAATTTTTTTGGCACTGTTCCTCAAGATATGGTTGCTTTGGCATGGTATGGAAATACTCATTTTTTAGGTGAAACGGCCAACTTGAGTGGCTTGCGTGTTAATGCGGTTCATTATAGGGAGTTTGCACTGGGCTTTTCTCGCGATATTGACGAAAAATGGCGATTGGGTATAAGAGCCAAACTCTTATTTGGTAAAAGCAATGTGAATACCAGTGATTACAGCGGAGAACTTTATACCAATTCTACTACATTTGCCATCACCACATCGGCTAATTATCATGTAAATGCCTCGGGGCCAGTAGATGTTTATACCAAACCCGATGGTACAATTGATAGAGTAGCTCAAAAGGCCAATTTTAGTGTAATGAATTACCTCTTTAACGCTAGCAATGTTGGGTTGGGAGTAGATTTAGGTGCTATCTATAAGTTTAATGACGAAATAACGTTATCTGCCAGTGTACTCGATTTGGGTGCCATTTTGTGGAGTTCAGATGTCACAAATGGCACAGCCAGTGGCTCTTATAGTTACCAGGGAGAGGTTAATGGGGTAGGGACGAATAGCGGTTTGGCCGACTCCATTAGAAATAGTTATAAGGCTGTTTTAACGCATTCGTCATACTTAGCTAACTTAATGCCACGAGTATATGTGGGAGGAACGTATCGTTTTGCCGAACATTTCAATACTGGAGCAACGTTTTACTCCGAAATTCTGATGAATAAGATTCATTCATCGTTAGGTCTCTCGTTAAATACTATAGGCTTTAGCATTTTTTCGGCCTCTTTACTCTGGTCTGCTCAAAACAGCGTTTACACGAATATTGGTTTGGGATTGGGAGCTAAATTTGGTGTTCTTCATGTGCATATTTTGAGCGATAATGTCCCAGCCTTCTTTGCTCTCGATAAAACTCGAAACGTGAATCTTCGATTTGGTATAAATCTTCTATTTGGTTGTTCGGGAAAAAATAAACCCGATACTTCTCGGTCTTTCTCATCGAGTCAAACATCCCCTCGTAATACAAGCCAAAAGCGCTCTCTTCCGCCTGCAATCAATTGTCCAACAGGAGGTCATGTAAATAAAGCCAAAGGCCAAACAACTGGTTATGAACCTCAAAACAGATGCGAAGCTCCTCATGAGTAGGCTTTAATGGCATTACTAAAAAGTATTAAAAGAGTGGCAATAAAGGTTAAATGGGATTATTTTTTAAACATCTGCAAATAATAATTGTTACTTTTGTAATACTCAATTCATACAAGAGAATATATACATCTAAAATAACCTAATAAATAGTATTATGACAGTTGAATTAACAGATGCCAATTTCGACGAGATTGTTTTAAAGGCCACAAAACCAGTGTTGGTAGATTTTTGGGCAGAGTGGTGTGGTCCTTGCCGTATGGTGGGTCCTATTGTTCACGATATTGCCGAAGAATATGGCGAAAGAGCCATTATTGGTAAGGTAGATGTGGATAGCAACCCAGAGATTTCTGCAAAATTTGGTATTAGAAATATTCCTACCATTCTTTTCTTTAAAGATGGTGTAGTGGCCGACAAACAAGTTGGTGCAGTGCCAAAAGCTCAGCTTGCAAATAAGCTTGATGCAATAATGTAATAAGCTCAAATTGTAAAAAAAAGCGCCTCAGACCTAATTGTTTGAGGCGCTTTTTTTTGGTGCTTGCCGACTTGCACTTCGGTTGAGATGGGGTTAAACAAAAGAGCCCAATGAATGAATCATTGAGCTCTTGCATGGATGTACTATTTGGTTGTGCACCCTATTTTTTTATGCCATCTATGGCCGACGCAATGCGGGCAAAAATTTCTTCAACCGTGCCAATACCAACAATTGGAGCATATTTCTTTTCGCTTTTATAGAACTCAATAACTGGAGTTGTTTGAGAATTATAAACATTAATACGTTTTTCAATAGTTTCCAAGTTGTCGTCTGAACGACCCGATGTTTCGCCACGTTTCAACAAACGCTCAATAAGCTCTTCCTTTGGAACCTCCAAATTAAGCATGATTGAAACATCATGTTTGTGCGAAAGTAACATTTTCTTCAACGAAACTGCTTGCTCGGTAGTGCGCGGAAAACCATCGAAAATAACGCCTTTCACGCCATGTAGCTTCTCTATTTTGTGGTCAATCATGTCAATAATAACATCATCAGGCACCAATTCGCCTTTGTCGATGTACTTCTTAGCTATGGTGCCAAGTTGCGTGTGTTGGCTTATTTCGTAGCGAAGCAAATCGCCAGTAGAGATATGTGCAAAGCCATATTTTTCTATAATAAGCTCACTTTGAGTGCCTTTACCAGAACCTGGAGGGCCAAAAATTACAACGTTTAACATTTTGAATACTCTTTATATAAGATTAATAATTACTTTACTAATGTGTACATATCGGGTAAATTACGGCCAAATCCGTCGTAATCTAAGCCGTATCCCACCATAAAATCGTCGGGTATTTCGAGCCCAACATAATCAAGTTTCACGGGTCTGATGCAGGCCGTTGGCTTAAAGAGCATTGTAGCAATCTTTATTTCCGCTGGATTTTTGGCTTTTACGGTCTCTAAAATCTGCTCTATCGTACGCCCTGTATCAACAATATCTTCCAGAATAACCACCGTTTTGCCCGTCAAATCTTCATTCAACCCAATGAGTTCTTTTACCGCACCCACCGAATTTGTGCCTTGGTACGATGTCACCTTCACAAAAGTTACCCTACACGGCAGCGTGAGTTTTTTCATCAAATCGGCCGCAAACATAAATGCCCCGTTGAGTATGCAAAGCATCACTACATCCTTGCCAATGAGGTCTTTATCCATCTGAATGCCGATCTGATCTATTGCATGATCGATTTCAGAAAAAGGAATCGTTAACTCAAACGTTTTGTCGTGAACTAGAATTCGTTTCATACCTAATTTTTATGGCCACAAAAGTAAATAAAAAATGTGAATTCGTTTAACATTCTTGGGTCTAAATCTCTACAATTGACACCAATCAAAAGTGTAATTTGGGCGTTACCCTAGCGGGTCGTGTTTTACGCTCCAATCTTTTTGCCCCTCAGAAAGGGCAAAAAGGATTTCCGCTACAACCACTAACGCGCAAGCCAAGCAACCCGTTCACTTCCAAATATTGTCCTCCATGTTACGCAAAAAAATTACGCAAAAAAAGAGAGTTATAAACTCTCTTCCTTCAATTAAAAACCTAAAAACCACTATTTACCAATGTTTATAATCACCTCTTTTATCATGGTCAACAACATTTTAAACTTGGCCGTAGCCTTCACCGCATGAGGAATGTTGGCTGGCAATATAATAGATTCGCCCGCCGTCAAATGAAACGATACTCCGTTAATAAGAATCTCTCCTTCACCTTCAAGTGCTTGCAAAAGAGCATCAAACGGAGCCGAGTGTTCGCTCAACTCTTGTCCTTTATCGAATGCAAAAAGCGTTATATTACCACTCGGCTTCTGAATGATACGCTTACTCACAATGCCATCTGCCGAATAATCGACAGCTTTAATGAAATTAAATTTTTCTCCTTTTATAATTACTTGATCACTCATTGCTAGACGTTTAAAGTGCTTAATGGTTCATTTGTACCGTAGTATAACGGCTCAAACTACAAAAAGTTTAAATTTTTATAGTTTCTCGAGTTTACTTTTTTCATAATGGGTCTATACTATGAGCACATCATCAATCTACACTATTGGCAAATGGAAAAGGAGAAAGATAAATCAAAGGGCAAACTTGTGAAAACTTACGGTTCAGCCGTAAGTGGTATTGAGGCTCAGACCATTACCATTGAGGTGAATGTTTCCAACGGTATTAAGTTTTTCTTGGTTGGTTTGGCCGATAGTGCGGTGAAGGAGAGCCAGCAGCGAATAGATTCGGCCATGCAACAATCGGGATTAAGATGGCCTGGGAAAAAGATTGTCATTAACATGGCACCTGCCGATGTGCGCAAAGAGGGCTCTGCCTACGATTTGCCTCTAGCTATTGGCATTCTCACGGCTAGCTCGCAAATAGAGAGTTCAAAAGCTGAAAAGTATATTATCATGGGTGAACTCTCACTCGATGGCACACTACAGCCCATTAAAGGAGCGCTTCCCATAGCTTTAAAAGCCAAAGAAGAGGGTTTTGAAGGGTGCATCTTTCCTGCCTCTAATGCCAAAGAGGCCTCTGTGGTGGAAGGAATTAAGATTTATGGAGCCAACAATTTACGCGATGTGGCTTTCTTCTTAGACGGGAAGCTCGAATTAGAACCACATTATATCAATTATAGAGATGAATTCTTAAATGCTCAACAACTTACCGATGCTGATTTCTCGGACGTAAAAGGGCAGGAGAGCGTGAAAAGAGCTCTTGAGATTGCAGCCTCTGGCGGACACAATCTTATAATGATAGGCCCTCCCGGTGCTGGTAAATCAATGCTTGCCAGACGATTATCGTCCATTCTTCCACCACTCACCATTGATGAAGCTCTTGAAACAACTAAGATTCACTCGGTAGCGGGCAAAACATCGGGCGGAGCAAGCTTGGTTGGACAACGTCCTTTTCGCTCGCCGCACCACACTATTTCGGACGTCGCTCTTGTTGGTGGCGGTACTTTTCCTCAACCTGGCGAAATATCATTGGCACACAACGGAGTTCTCTTTCTCGATGAGTTGCCCGAGTTTAAACGAACGGTTCTTGAAGTAATGCGCCAACCGCTTGAAGATCGTGTAATATCAATCTCCAGAGCTAAGTTTGCCGTCGACTACCCAGCCAGTTTTATGCTCATTGCAAGCATGAATCCCTGTCCGTGTGGCTATTATAATCACCCCGACAGGAAGTGTTTGTGCAGTCCGGGCGTGGTGCAGAAGTATCTGAGCCGTATATCAGGTCCGTTACTCGACCGCATCGATATTCATATTGAGGTGGTTCCAGTG
>JAYVSA010000499.1:0-4782 GCA_043775765.1 Breznakibacter sp.
TGAGACTTAGTTCGCCAAAAAAAGAGAGTTTTGGTCAATAGCATAATTGGCACCAATGGCTGAAGTATAACCAAAAGCATAATCGCCATTGATTTTAGACTTACGGATTGATGTTGAACCATTAATAGTAAAATTATCATCAAGAGTTATGTCCCCATTGCTTATTACAACACCAAATTTAGCATACGGATTAAATTTTTCCATCCCAGTAGCCAAAACAATTGAGGGCATGATGCGAAACATGCTTGCAGATATGGAACTGTTGAGAGTATAACTGTTGCTATTTGAACCATTATCACCATCAATATGGATCTCTGTATTACTGCCAAACAAGTAGTTTACACCCAATTCGGCTCCAATATTTTTGTTTATCATGTAGCCAAATGCCGCGCCAAGATTCAGCCCATTTCCCAATGAAAACCGTATTTGCTCGATTGTTTTGGTATTGGTATAGTTATTTAAAACTATTGAAATATTCGCAAAATCTTGCGCATTTGCAGGCGCAGCCTCAAAGCCATAGCCTATGTTGCAACTCATATAGGCACCTTGTGCCGATAAATTGGTTGATAAAATGACTACTGCGCATAGTGCTAAGGATACTTTTAGATAAATTCTTTTCATTTGTTTGTAATTGTAGACTCCTAGTCGTAAGGCTTTTCGGTAACGCCCCGTTTATTTAAGTGGTATCTGGCTCCACTTTTTAACTTTTGAGTGGCAAAAGTAGTAAAAGCATTCAGTTAACAAAGTATTAATAAATATTATCCTGTTGTTAAGATGGGTGTATATTGACTCCTACACCTGATGGATTATTTTAAATTGGAAAGCACTTTCGCTCTTACAGGTACGGTAGCTAAGGCGCAGCAGGAGAAAGGCAAACGATAAAAAGAGAGGGTTGGGCGCACTATTTCATCAAAAAACAGGGTGGAGAGTTTTAATTGTGGAAAGAAAACTCTTCCTTTGCAATTGAATTGCTGGTTCTCAATTTTTGAGATTAAAAGGGAATCCTGTTTGATGCAGGAGCTATCCCCGTAGCTGTGAGTCCGATAGAATATTTTAACACCCCTTTGCCACTGCTTCTGTTGGAGCGGGAAGGCCGTTAGAATAGGACAAGCCAGAAGACCTGCCAGCATTGAGATTCGTAGCTTTCGGGTGAAAGGCGAAGGATAAAGAGTTCCTACTTCTTTATTTTTCTGCAATTTTGGTTGGTAAGGTGCGTTAAAAGCATTTTTGTTTGATACTTATTCTGTATGAGAAACTTTGGCAAATCACTATTAATTGCGCTTTTATTGTTGCTGGGTATTTCGGCATTTTCGCAAACGGCCAAACGAATTGTATCGTTGGCGCCCTCATTAACCAAAATGGTTTATCTGCTGGAGGCGGGTAATGAATTGGTTGGATGCACGAGCTACTGCGAAATACCCGACAAAAAGAGCAAAGCCATTGTGGCATCGGCCATTGAGGTGAGCGTAGAGAAAGTTTTTGTGCTAAAGCCCGATTTGGTCTTGGCATCAGGACTTACCAAGCCATCCACACTCGATGCTCTGAGGAAGTTGGGCATTAAGGTGGAGGTTTTTAATACCCCAACATCGTTTATCGGTATTTGTGAGCAGCTGGTGTCTATTGGCAAACTTACAGGGCATGAACCGCTGGCTTGGAAGGTAGTTACCCAACAAAAACTACGACTATTTGACTTAAAAGCAACCATTAAAACGAAGACGATAAAGCCAAAAATATTCTTTCAGATTGGCGCCAAACCGCTCTTTACGGTTACTCCAAACACCTTTATGGACGACTACATTACCCTTGTTGGAGGAACCAATATAGCCTCGGATATGAAAAGTGGAAGCATTACGCGAGAAAATGTTTTGCTCAAAAATCCGGATGTGATTATTGTTATTACAATGGGTTTGGTGGGCGAAGAGGAGGTTGAGATATGGAAGAGTTACAAGGAGTTAAGTGCTACAAAAACGAACAGAATCTATCTTATTAATTCGGATAAAGCGTGCAGCCCTACCCCACTTGATTTTATTGATACAGTAGAGCAAATAGTAAACATGATAAACAAATAGAATGGCTGATTTGGGTTTGGTACACATTTATACGGGCGAAGGCAAGGGCAAAACAACGTCGGCTGTTGGCTTAAGCGTTAGGGCTTTAGGCCATAATTTAAAGGTGGTTTATAGCTTCTTTCATAAACGTCCGGACAAATATGGTTACGCAGAGATTGCCAATTTGGAGAAACTGGGTGCTCAGATATTTGCGTTTGCGAAAGGACATCCTGATTTGGATAGCAGTGTTACTCAGGCTGGAGTAACGAGTGAAACTCAGAATGGCCTCGAATTTTTAAAAGAATACGTTCATCGTGAACATGTAGATTTACTGGTGATGGATGAGATCCTTATTTCGGTACGAGACAACTACATTTCGGAAAAGGATTTGATTAATTTCATAAAAACCAAGCCATCAAAAATGGAGTTGGTACTAACGGGTCGTGGTGCAACACCCCGAATAATCGAAGTTTCCGACTATGTGAGTTATCTAACCAAAATGAAACATCCTTACGATATGGGTATTGTTAGTCGCGAGGGAATAGAATATTAGTATGCAAAAGAAATATGTAAAATGGGGGTTAGTAATAGTAACATTAGTGGCAACTTTGCTTCTTACGGTTCTGTGGTCGCTCTCGAAAGGTGAAATGAACATTGCGCTCATCAAGATTCCAGGTATTTTATTGAATGGCGATGGCACGATGGAAAAAACCATTTTAACCAGCATCCGATTGCCAAGAATTTATCTGGGCTTGGCCGTTGGTGGTTCCTTGGGTTTGGCGGGCGTAATTCTGCAAGGAATATACCG
Organism: Breznakibacter sp.; assembly: GCA_043775765.1. GTDB lineage: Bacteria > Bacteroidota > Bacteroidia > Bacteroidales > Marinilabiliaceae > JAGPHP01. The sequence goes on from JAYVSA010000499.1 coordinate 2,857, forward strand.
CAACCCCTTGGTAGAGCCATACACACTGGGTATTTCGGGAGGTTCGGCACTGGGCGTAGCCTTTACCATTGTGTTTGGATTACATCTCACTTTGGGCGCATATATACTCCCACTGTCGGGCTTTTTAGGCGCTTTAGTTACGGTGTTTATAGTCTATTTCATGAGTGTAAGGCGTGGTAAAATTCAGGTTCAAAGCATGGTTCTTATTGGTGTGATGGTGAGTTTTATAGCATCGTCGACCATGATGTTTTTAATGGCTACCACCACGGCAGAAAACCTTCATGGCATTGTGTTTTGGGTAATGGGATCGCTCGATGAACCAAACGGTAAATTGATACTCATTTCGGTGGTTATATCGGTGAGTTGCTTGGCCGTTTCGTACCTTTTTATTCAGCCCCTCAACGCTCTCAGACTGGGTGAAGCAAAGGCTCATCACTTGGGTATTAATACCGATTTGTCTATAAAAGCACTCTTCATAATAGCTTCACTGCTTACGGGTGTGAGCGTTTCAATAGCGGGTATCATCGGGTTTGTGGGTTTGATAATTCCGCAGTTTATGCGACTTATTGTGGGCTCCGATTTTAGAATTATGCTTGTGAGCTCCTTCCTTTCGGGGGGGATTTTTGTGGTGTTTTGCGATACAATTGCCCGCACCATTATTGCACCCAACGAACTACCAATCGGCGCCATAACGGGCATGATTGGCGGCATTGCGTTTATTGCAATTTTAACACATGCCAACTACAAACGTAAAATGGAGCAGCTATGAAAAACTTCTTTGAAATAGAGAACTTCACGTGTGGTTATGGCGATAAGTTCAAGATTAAAAACGTGAACATATCGCTTGAAAAGGGCAGTTTTACAGGCATTATTGGTCCGAATGGATCGGGTAAAACCACTCTTTTCAGAGGCATTACAGGTGAATTACATGGCGAAAAGGGTAAAATAACGTTGTGTAACGGTGACCTGAAGCTTATGAGCATTAAAGAGAAGGCTCAAAACATTGCTATTGTGTCGCAAACTCTCGATTTGGCCGACATTACGGTGGAAGATTATGTGCTTATGGGACGATACCCGTATCATGGGCAATACCAATTATTTGAGACGAAGAGCGATGTTGAAATTGCCGAAAAATACATGCTGCTTACAGGTATAATGCACCTGAGAGACAAAAGTTTAAACCAGTTGAGCGGAGGCGAGCAACAACTCACCAGCATTGCACGAGCTCTGGTGCAAGAGCCAAAACTTCTTTTGCTCGATGAACCAACGTCGCACCTCGATATAAAGCACCAAGTACAGGTTTTAAATTTGGTACAAAGGCTCAACTGCGAGCTTGGTTTAACGGTGTTAATGATTATTCACGACCTTAATTTGGCGGGTGAATATTGCAACAATTTAATTCTTTTAAAACGTGGTGGCATTCATACCACGGGCACTCCTGAGGAGGTTTTAAACTATAAGAATATTGAAGATGTGTATGGCACGGTGGTGGTTACAAAAACGAATCCAGTATCGGGCAAGCCAGTTATTTTCTTAGTGTCGGCGGCGGTGATGCATAAGATGGAAAGCAGAATGGGATTGGAAGATTAGGATGCAGATCCCCTAGCCTCTCCAAGGGATCTGCATCTTTATACACATTTTATATTGGGTGTAAAGAAATAGCTTCCGTTGAGATCCAGACCTCCCCTAGCCCCTCCATAGGAGGGGAATAAGGCAATTTTTTTGTCTTATCACTTGGGTCCCCTCCCTTGGAGGGGCTAGGGGAGGTCAAGAAAATAAACCAGCAACCCATTATTGGCGGAGCACGTGAGCGATTGCAACGGAAACCCCACAGCGCTTTGGTGGAGCTTGTCGGAACCAATGCGCGAGGAGTTGGAGTGGAAAGCGCGACAGCAGGGGCAAGGTATAATGGAGCCTAAAGGCAAA
>JAYVSA010000500.1:0-7140 GCA_043775765.1 Breznakibacter sp.
AATGTATCTCCTTTAGAATCTAGGCCAATGTATCCGTTTTTCGTTCTCTCACCGCACGCAAAAGCTGTAGCACCCGCAGCCGAATCGGTCACATAGTCCGACAGGCTTTGAGTTTGCGAAAAGCCAACAATGTTCATGTTGAAGATGTTCAAATGCCCTCTGTTTGCCGTATAGCCTGCTTGTATTTGAGATACACCCATTCCATCACCGATTAACAGTATGATGTTTTTTGGTACTGCTTTGAATTTGTAATCGCTCGGCTCAAAGTGAGGTACAAAATAGCTTTTTGCCTCATCGTATTCATTTCTTTTGTGAATGTCTTTGTAGTTTTCTTGTGCGCATGCCGAAATGGCCAAACTAATAATCACAATGGATAAGATGTATTTCATTGGCATATTTTTCACATTATTTATTGCGTGCAAATATCCGAATTTTTAATTCATTAATATCGAATTGACCTTTTAAATTTTTGTGTTTTTCGATTTAAACATCTTTTAAAATAAACATTTAAATGTGTTTCTTGTCGCATTTTTTAACTATATTTAGATAAGAATTTAAACAATTTGTCATGGATAATTTATTTATAAAGTACATGAGTGATAGGGCTAAAAAACCTGTTCTTAACGATGGAAATGTTGAAAACCCAGGTCCCGTTATCACAATATCACGTCAATACGGATGCCCAGGCGAGAGGATTGCTGCGAAATTGGCTCAGGCCTTATCGGCGGTTGTTCAGGGAAATGAGAATCCTCTTGAATGGCGCTGGATAAGTAAAGAGATTCTCGAAGATTCTGCTAAACAGTTGAAACTTGCTCCATCTTTGGCCAACGATATAAAAGAGTATCGTTTGCATAGTTTTATGGATCATTTGACACTGTTTTTTTCAAACGACTTCTATCCCTCAGACACGAAGGTGATGTCTACAATAGCCAAGGTAATACATGCTGCAGCATCTCAAGGTCACGTGGTTATTTTAGGTAGAGCGGCAGAATCTATTACGCAAACAATTCCAAAATCGCTCCATTTTAAACTTGAGGCACCATTAGATTGGAGAGCTAAGGAGGTGAGCAAAAGTCATGCTGTTGCTTATAATGAAGCTAAAACGGATTGTATTGAAGAAGATAAGCGAAGAGCTGAATTTAGAGACTATTTCGAAAGTGGAAAACCCGATATTGATTTCTTTGATGCAACGTTTAATACTAAAACGCTAAATGATGAGGAGATTATTTCAATGATACTTAAATTGGCAAAGAAAAAGGGGTTAATGTAAATGGATGATGTTATAAAAAAAGGGAGAGGCTTTAATTTAAGTCTCTCCCTTTTTTATATGTTGTTTATTTTAAATCGTCAATCTTTGACTTTCAATCAGCTTATCCTAGAATCCATCTGAAGAAAAGGAATAAAACACCCGACATTAATACTGTTACAGGTAACGTTATTAGCCAAGCCGTGAGTATGTTTCTTACAGTTTTTCCCTGAAGATTCTTGAATCCGTTTTTCGCAACCATAGAACCTGCTACACCCGATGATAAAACATGAGTGGTACTAACAGGTAAGCCAAATGCTGTACTCATGGCAATTGTAGAGGCTGCAACGAGTTCTGCAGAAGCACCCTGAGCATAATTGAGGGGTGTTTTACCGATTCTTTCACCAACGGTTACCACAATTCGTTTCCATCCAATCATTGTGCCTAAGCCTAATGATATTGAAATTAGTATTATTACCCAAGTTGGAACATACTCAATAAATACTTTAAGTTCGCCAACTTGTTTTTTTATGACCGATTTTGTCTCTTTATCAATATTGGTTGATGGGGAATCGAATGATTTCTCGGTGAGACTTTTGTAAGCTTTATCGATGGTTAAAATATCTTTTCTAAGATCAAAGCTTTTTGCTGAATTAACCTCTTCAAAAGTCGTTTTACCAGCAATGTTTGCCTCAATATGATCGCATTTGTCAATAATAAGGTTGCTGTATGTCTTTGTCTCGAAATTTAACTGGGTCGAATCAATTGCTCTTATAGAAGTTTCTAGTGCTATTAATTTTGAATGAAGTTCCATAGGTGTTTTGGAGTGGTCCACTGCAAAACGAGCTGGAACCAAGGCTATAAGGATAATCATTATCAATCCAACACCTTTTTGTCCATCATTCATGCCATGAGCAAAACTTACGCCAGTACAAGAGAGTACAAGAAGTGAGCGGATACCAACAGGTGGATGATCTCTGTCTTCTGGATTAGTGAATGCGATATGCGATTTTTTTAACCTCTTCTTGAGGAACGTAATTATAAAAAATGTTATCCCAAAACCAATAATTGGAGATATTAAAAGAGAAAGACCTGCATCTTTTACTTTCCCCCAATTAAGAGCCACGGATCCTGCCGCTTCTGGTATAAACATAAAAGCTATGCCCACGCCAAAAATAGAACCTAAAAGAGTATGCGAACTAGAACATGGAATACCAAAATACCAAGTTCCTAAATTCCAAAATATAGACGTTAGAATAATTGCTAAAATTAAAGCTATTGAATGATATACATTCGGATCGACAAGTGCTGCCGTAGGTAATAAATTCAGTATTCCCATTGCAACCACAATTCCTCCAAATACCACACCTAGGAAGTTCCACATTCCCGACCATACTACGGCAACCATTGGTCTTAAAGACTTTGTGTAAATTACTGTGGCCACAGCATTGGCCGTGTCATGAAATCCATTTATAAATTCAAACGTGGCGGCTGCTAATAAAAACAGCACTAAAATAATTGTCATTTCAATACCTAACCCAAACATAAATACCTGTTTTTTTTAATGTGAGAATTCAACAAAATGTGAATTATAGTTAAAAATCATTAAACTCTATTAAGAGTGCTTGTTTTGCAATTGTTTCCTGAAACTATCGGAATCTACGATTCGTAATTATAGTAGTTTATTGCGAGGCAAAGATGCAAAAAAAATAAAAACAAACTTTATATTCGGTTAAATTCTTCTTATCGTATCCAACATAAGATTTAAGGGCTATTGCTGTAAAGCAGGTTCTCGTTGGGGTGTTTTAATCGTTCTGTTCATACCTAAAAGAAAATTGTTTATATTTATTCTAAATTGTTTTTTCTTACGGTGAGATGTGACGTCGTAATCGGTTGTTGCAAAGTCAATTACAGGTTTTTTGTTTTGATTATTTTACAGGTTTTTTGTTTTTTAGAGTTTTTTAACATACTAAACTGTTTTAATGAAAATTTGTAATAATCTTTTACATTACATTTGCCAAAGATTTTTTTGCAAGTATTATCATTCTTTCACACTTACGCGATTAAACATTAATTATTGTAAATTGAATTTAAGGAAAAAAGGTGTTGATTCTATTTGTTCTGAGAAATTTTGTATTTGAAATTAATTTATTGAAATTCAATATATTAACGTTTTAATTAATTCATAATTTAGTTCTATTATTTAACTTTTAATTAAAAATCAGGCATGAAAAACTTTAAGTCATTTTTTTCATCGGCAGTTATCCCAGTTGCATTTGTAATTGCCCTATGTGTGTACCTATTTGTAATGGGTAGTCCGTCTAACTTTGTTGGCGGAAGTACAGCCAATCACCCTCTACCAGGAAATTTCTTGGGCGTAATCTACAAAGGTGGTTTTATTGTACCTCTTTTGATGACCATGTTGTTAGTAACAATTACTTTTTCTATTGAGCGTTACATCACTATCGGAAAAGCTTCTGGTAAAGGAAATGTAACAGCATTTGTATCTGAAATTAAAAATCTTTTAGCTTCTAAAAACACAAAAGCTGCTATTGCTGCGTGCGACAAACAAGAAGGTTCAGTTGCAAACATTGTACGTGCTACTGTTGAAAAGTATGAATTTGTTGAGAAAGATTCTAGCATGAGCAAAGAGCAAAAGGTTATGGATATTCAAAAATGCGTTGAGGAATCAACTTCACTTGAATTGCCATCATTAGAGCAAAACTTAGTAATTATTGCTACAATTTCTTCTGTTGCTACTCTTGTGGCTCTTCTTGGTACTGTAATTGGTATGATTCGCGCCTTTGCCGCAATGTCTGCATCTGGTTCTCCTGACTCGGCAGCACTTGCTACAGGTATCTCGGAAGCACTTATCAACACAGCATTTGGTATTGGTACGGCTGCTATTTCTGTAATCTCTTACAACTTCTTTACTTCAAAAATCGACAAATTAACTTATTCTATTGATGAAGCAGGTTATAGCATTGTTCAAACATATAATGCTACTCACTAATTCTTATTTTAAAAGGATAATTAATTTAAAGCGTCTATTATGCCAAAAGTAAAGATTAAGCGAAAAAGTACATGGGTCGATATGACAGCGATGACTGATGTCGCCTTTCTCTTATTGACGTTCTTTATATTAACATCAAATTTTATTGCCAAAGAACCAGTAACGGTAACTACGCCATCTTCTATCTCGGACATTAAAATCCCGGATATTAATGTGATGCAGATTCTTATTAGCACGGACAATAAAATTTTCTTTGGTGTTGATGGTCAAGACAATCGTAGAGCTTTACTTGAAAAAGTAGGTACTACGTACAATATTGAATTTACTGAAAAGGAGAAGAAAGCTTTCTCAATTGTGGGTTGCTTTGGAGTGCCTATTGAACAGATGAAGGCTTACTTGAACCTGAAAGCTGAAGATAGGGATAAACCTGAGAATAATGCAGGTATTCCAATTGACTCACTGAATAATCAATTTGTAGTTTGGGTTAAATCGGCCAGAGTACTTAATCCAGCGAACCGGGTTGCAATAAAGGGCGATAAAGGAACATCTTATGTTATTATTAAGAAGGTGATGAACTCCCTGCAAGAGGCAAAAGAGAGCCGTTATAATCTTCTAACAAGTTTAGAAGGCGAACCTAGTTTTAACGAGTAAAATAGAAATTCATGTCTGATATAGAACAAGGGGGGGGGAAGCACGAAAAAGGCAAACCTAAGAAAATGTCAATTAGAATTGACTTTGCACCAATGTGTGATTTGGGTTTTCTTTTAATCACTTTCTTTATGCTTACAACATCGATGTCGAAGCCTCAATCAATGGAAATTGCGATGCCTTCGAGGGATAAAGTAAGCGAAAAGGATCAAACCACAATTAAAGCGTCTAAGGCTGTTACAATCATTCTAGGAAAGAATAATAAAGTTTTTTATTATGAAGGAACTCGTGAAAACGATGTTGATCCTAAGGTTATAACCACAGACTTTAGCAATAATGGTGGAATACGTAAATATCTTATAACTCGTAACTACGACAATGTTATTAAGATAAGAAATCTAAAAAAGGATGTTATAAGTAAAAAGTTAACAGAAGAAGATTATAAGAAGAAGAAGGATGAGATTGTTGCTGACAAAAATTCTCCGATTGTTCTTATTAAAGCGACAGATGACGCCTCTTATGCTAATTTAGTTGATATCCTTGATGAAATGGCTATAGCAAATATTGGTCGCTATGCTATTATTGATATAGCTCCTTTTGATTTGGAGTTAATTAAGAACTTAAACATTTAATTGTAGACTATGGCCGCTAAATTAAATATTTTTGCCGACGAGTGGATTGATATGATCTTTAAGACTAAGAATCATGAATATGGTGCTTATGTTCTTAGAAAAGAGTCATCCAACCGTCACAGCATTGCTCTACTAATTGGAAGTTTGATATTTGTCATTGGTATTAGCTCTCCACTTTGGATCAATTCGATTATTCCTGAAAGAAAAATCAAGGATGATACGGTAGTGAGTCTGAAAGACTTCAAAATGGATAAGCCTGTTGAGGCTGCAAAACCCATAATTGATGTGCCACCTCCACCACCTGTTTTAAGAAATACTATTAAGTTTACTCCACCAGTTATTAAGCCCGATGATCAGGTTAATGATGAGGAAGAGATAAAAACTCAAAAGGATGTTGTTAAAACGGATGTGGCCATTGGTAGCGTAAATGTTGAAAATGGATCGAATGATGTTGAATTGCCTCCTGCAACGGTAGAGAATAAGGTTACTGAAGAGGATCAAGCTCCATTTATTATTGTAGAACAGATGCCAGAGTTTCCTGGTGGTATGAGCGAGGTAAACACGTTTATTAGAAATAATATGCGTTACCCTGTTTTAGCACAAGAAAATGGTATTTCAGGTAAGGTTTACATTCAGTTTGTAATAGACAAGAATGGAAATGTTACCAAAATTAAAGTTGTACGTGGTATTGGTGGTGGTTGCGATGAAGAAGCTGTTAGGGTAATTTCTAAAATGCCTCAGTGGAAACCTGGTAAACAGGGCGGGAAAGAAGTTCCTGTATCATACACCATTCCTGTTAATTTTGTATTACAACAATAAGTTTAAGAATGTTTAAAAATAAATTTGACCTTGTTGCCAAGTTTAGAACTTTAATGGCTTTTATTTATATCCTTGTTGGGCTATATATTCTTTTTACTGAGAATTTTATGGATTTTATACAAGGAGGTTTTAGAGTTGCTTTGGGAGTTTTAATTATTGGTTACGGTATGGCTCGCATTTATTTTGCATATTTTAAGAAAAATTCTAATCAAGATCGGGGTTCAAACCTGGTCTTGATTTTTTTTATTCTTTTTTTTAATGCAAGTTGTTCTACTAATTCTTCAAAAGCAGTTGATGGCACAGAAATTGCACCCGTAATATACGTAGATGCAACACTTGAGCCAGTAATGAAAGAAGAGGTTTTTCTTTTTTCGGCAATGGAGGGTAAGGAGATTGATGTGAGGTACGTACCTGAAAGTATTGCAAAAGAGAAATTATTGAAAGATAGTACTTCTCTTGTAATTATTACTAACCCACTCACTGCATGTGAATTGGATGTGTTTAAGAAGAAGAGTTATTATCCTAAATCGGTAAAAATTGCGGTAGATGCAATTGCGCTTATTACCAATAAAACGGTTAAGGATAGTTTTATTTCGGTAAATCAAGTTCGTGACATACTAACAGGTAAAATCACAAAGTGGAATGAGATTTCTAAAAGTAATAAAAATGAACCTATCCAGTTGATTTTTGACAATAAGGAATCAAGTACTGTTCGTTTTATGGTTGATTCCGTTTGTAAAGGTTTGCCATTAGGCACCAATGTAACGGCATTAGAAAACAAT
>JAYVSA010000501.1:0-3146 GCA_043775765.1 Breznakibacter sp.
AAAAAAAGACCACTCGTATCCTTTTATCTTCTTTTGTCATCAATTATAGTGCTTTTGCTATATTATTCGATATCTTTTCAAAGCTCCAATCTACTATCACTCTTCTTGAATTTTCGCCTTTAATCCGAATGGTCTTTATATCGATGTGGCTTAGGAGCATCGTTAATTCTACGGCACTTCTTATAATATAGCCATTTGCCTCTTTTACTAAATCTACGGCGCAACCTACATTGGGAGTTGTTATAACGCACTTACCACTTGCCATAGCCTCATTAATGGCAAGTCCCCAAGTTTCTAGGTGTGATGGCAAACAGAAGATGTCGCAAACAGAATAGAGGAGTGGCATCTCCGATTGGTTTGCAAAGGGATGAAATTGAATGTTTTGAAGAAATAGGCATTGTTCTTTTAGCTCTGTTTCTTTAATTCCATTTCCAATTATAACAAACGTAATATCGTTCCTCGTTAGCTCTTTAGCTGTGTCTATAATTAACTGCACATTTTTATTCTCATCTAATTTGCCAGCGTAGGAAACAATGATGTTTTCTAGAGGTATATTATTCTTGGTTCGCCATGCAATAATCTCACTTTCATCTCTTTTCAAAAACCGTCCATTATCTATGGCGTGTGGTGTAAAAGTAAGCTGTTTCTCTTTTACGCCATGTTTTAAAAAGTAGTTCTTATTATTTGTGCCTACATAGAGCGCCCTATCAACAAAATGGTAAACAAGAGAGAGAAAGACTCTTCGTAATACTTTTTTTATGCCTGGTCTTTCACCTAAAAGGGTAGAGTCTCCTCTAAAGAGCACAGGTATTCTGCCCTTGAAATGAACCATTGCTCTTAAGTGCGATTGGTAATTCCACCCAAAGACTAAAACATGTGTGGCGCCCCAATTTTCAATAGATTTAATGAGCGTTGGATTTTGAATGCCTCTAAAAGATGAAAGAGAAGGGTGTTTAGCCTCATTGGCCACAAATTTATATTCGTAACCCTCCAAGAGAGGGATATCCCACTTTATTTCACGGCCAAAATCCTTGTCGTAAAGCTTTTCTTGGCTCTGGCTGAACGTATAAAACACCTTTAACACAAAGCCCTTCTCTTGCGCCATTTGTACAAAAAGAGGCGAGTAGTATTGAATAGGGTGGGTGAGGATTATAGCTAATTTTGGCATCCTTGTTCTTTTTTATTATTTCGCAACGGGAGATAGCTCGTTGTTGTCGTTGTCGTAACAACGGGCGTTACCATGTTGTTAGTTGATTACGCCCTTTCAGGGCTGGTGTTGAGCAAGATTAAGAAACTTCTTGGTGCGATTGGTGCAGCTCATCATGAAATTTCAATCCCACACATAACGCTCATCAAACTCAACCTTATGCTTTTCAAGTATCTTTCGGTATTCATCCTCAAAGGTACTCTTGTTGTGATGTCGCTTTTGATTTTGAATATATCGCGTAATCATATCCACATCCTTTGGGCTTACCGAAAATGAACCATATCCATCTTGCCAATAAAAGTTTAAAAATCTTTCACCTTTGGTTTTAATCCATTTCGATGAGCTCGATTTTATCTCCTCAAGAAGTTTAATCAAGGTGATTTTCTTTGATAACATACATAAAATATGAACATGATTCGATGTGCCCCCAACAATAATTGGTTGACACCCAAACTGTTTACATGCTCCACCTAAATAGGCAAATACCTCCGCCTCAATATCTTCGGCAATGATGTTTTTCCTATATTTGGTGCTAAAGACTATATGAATGTAGTTTTTAACGAGTGATTGGGGCATTGTTATCTGATTACTCCCTTTCAGGGCTGGTGAAACACGCGATTAAAGAAGCCCTAGCATTTGATGTGATTGCAAGATATGAGCCCTGAAAGGGTTTAATCTAGATGCGATTGGTGTAGCCCTTCGCATAGGAATTGGTTCAGCCATTATTATCAAAATTGGTTCAGCCCTTCACTTAAGAATTTAAGCACTGCCCAATCCCTTCAGCCAATACCCGTGCCGAATTTCTCGCCGAATAAGGCTCCAAAGCTTCCATATTAGGTGCCCAAAGTTCACGGTTATTCAAAAAGTTGTTGAGCGATTGGTAAATAGCATCACTCAACACACTCTTATCTTCCTCTTCGCTATATTTTACCAAATAGTGGTTTGCATTAGCCTCTTTCAATATTTGAGCTGCTTCACTCTCCTGATGAAAAATTGCAAATATTTCGCTTCCCGATAAGATAGATTGGAAAACCTTAGATGCAGTATAGTGTTTCTCGGTGCTGCCTATAACCAACACTCCAAAGGCCTGTTTTAGCAGACTAATGACCTGAAGGTATGATATTCGCTCTCGTTTTTCAATAATAATATCCTCAATACCATTCTCTTTTGCATATTCCAATAAACCCTTCTCCTTATAACAACTCGTGCCAATAAAGTAGAAACGAATAGCTAAATCTAATTTTCCTTCCGCTCTGAGTTTGGCAATAGATTTAAAAAGCAAATCAATAAAGAGATGCGATTTTGGCAAAAGAGCTCCTGCATAGAGAATAGGTTTTATTCCAACTTCGTTACTCCACAAATCAGGTTGATTATCGCATTCAAGAGTATAATCATACGGGTCAAAGCCATACTGCATGGCACAATGGTTTATGGTATAGCCGTCACTATTCTTTGATTTAAAGTTTCTATCCAATACCGGTTTGTAATATTCAAACGCCACACCCGAAATAAGTGAGCTCTTTTTTACAGCAATAGGTTCTAAAAATTTAGCCAATCTATTTGCCAACCATGCCTTACTAAAAATGTTCTCCTGTCCCGGAAATCCATCTACCCAAGGGTCTATATAATCGATGCCAAATTTAACTCCTGTTTTGCGTTGCAAACTCCTACCTAAAAGAGCATTGTAATAGGAGGGTATTGGCAACCAGACAAAATTTATTTGCTCAGAACGGATAAGTTCTTCGGCACGTTTGCGGATATTAAAAAATGCACGTAACGTTAAATCCCCTATTACCTTTCCCGATTTAAAGATGTTGTGGCTCGGTACAAAATGAACATGCACATGATCTTTTGCTAATTTAGTTAGTTCTGGTACTATTGGTTCAGTGTAAAACAAAGGATCTACGGCCAATAAATGAACGTTATAGCCAAATTCGGG
>JAYVSA010000502.1:0-6421 GCA_043775765.1 Breznakibacter sp.
CTTTTAAGAGTTCCGTAGTAGGTGCCAGCGTAAACCTCTTCCCATTCTATAAACTCTTTGTTGTCAATGCGTTGTTTGAATTCTTCGGCGCTAAAAAAGTAATATTCAATACCATTTTTCTCCTCGCCTCTCGGACTTCTGCTGGTTGCCGAAATAGAGAACTCAAGATTTAAATCTTGGTTGAGCAAATGAGATACAATAGTCGATTTTCCAGAACCGGAAGGAGCCGACAGGATAATTAATTTACCTTTCTTGACACTCATAAACTAAAGTATATTCAGTATTTGTTCCTTTATTTTTTCTAATTCATCTTTCATCTGGATCACTACGCGCTGCATATCGCTGTCGTTGGCTTTTGAACCGAGTGTGTTTATTTCACGACCCATTTCTTGCGCAATGAAGCCTAGTTTCTTCCCTGGTTGGGGCTCATCGTCCATGCACTCCAAAAAGTAGTCAATGTGACTCTTTAGTCGTACCTTCTCTTCGGTAACATCTATCTTCTCAAGGTAGTAAATGAGCTCTTGTTCAAAACGATTTTGGTCGATGTTTTGTTTTTCGGCAAACTCGTTGAGTGAGTCGAGGATTTTAGTTTTTATGCGCTCAATGCGGGCAAGTTCAAATGGAGTAACTTGCTCTAATAGAGTGGCAATAATGGCCACGCGATTGCGTATTTCAAGCTCTAAAACTTTACCTTCACTGTTGCGAAACTCGGTAATGTTCTCAAGAGCAATTGTGAAATGTTTTTGAATCTCAACCCACTCATTCTCATCAACCTCAGGCGTTTCGCTCTTAACAATAACATCTGGCATATTCATTAGAATAGGCAGTAAATCGGCCGATTGACTGATGTTTAGAGTATTAGCTAGTTGCGTGAGTTGTTGGAAGTAGTTGGTTGCAACTATTTGATTGATTTGTACAGAACGCTCGCTTCCTAAGTTTTCAATGTAGATGCCACACTCAATTTTACCTCTAAAAAGAGAACGAGAAACTTCATTTCGAAGCTCGAGTTCTTTGTCGCGGTAGGAACTTGGTACCCGTACGTTTAAGTCGAGTTGCTTACTGTTGAGAGATTTTATTTCGATGCTTACTTTCTTGTTCGGAAATTCACAAAGAGATTTTCCGTATCCGGTCATTGATTGAATCATAGTTCTGTTTTTTCAAAGTGCAAAAGTGGCTCTATAATACGAGAAAGCCAAATATCCCATCTAAAAATGCATAATTTACCTTTTGGGAGATAAGTTCAATTTGCACTGTTTGAGTTGATATTTGTTTATTCAACCCACTTTTTAATTTTTTCGATGAGTTCTTGAGGTTGGAAGGGTTTGCTAATGTAGTCGTCCATACCAGCGTTGAGGCACTTCTCTTTATCTTCTGGAAAAGCGTTGGCCGTAACAGCAATAATAGGAGTTCTACTCGCGGTACCCTCTTCGTACTCGCGTATCTTTTGGGTTGCTTTAAGACCATCCATAATGGGCATTTGAACGTCCATCAGAATAATATCGTATTTAGCTTGGCCAAATCGGTCAATTGCCTCTTTACCGTTGTTGGCAATATCAATTTTCTTAACGTGATTTTTTAGATAAAGGATGATGATTTGCTGATTACTGGTGTTATCTTCCACCAAGAGGAGGTTGGCATCTTTTATGCTAATTTTATCCTTCACAGCTATTGGTTGGGCTATTGGAGTGAGTTCGGCAGGGGAAGTTCCTCTGTGCTTAGAGCTCTCTTCGAAGTTTAGAACAAAAGAGACAAAAAGTAAATCATCTATTGTGTGTACTGTAAGCGTTGAACCATCGTTTTCAATAAGACTTTGAGTATTGTTGAGTTCGAGAAAAGTAACGAGTTTACTGCTATTTAGTTTGGCATAGTCTTGTCCGTAAATAGATTCTTTACCCTCGGTGACATGATCAATTACAATAGGTTTATGCATCTTTAGAGTGAGCTTAAACTCTAACTCAATTTTGCCCGAAGTGGAGTTCAGAAGGCGTTTAACATCTACTTCAATTCTATTTTCCTCTGTTTTATATTTCGATATTCTATTGAGAATATTTAAGAATATCTGTTTAAATCGACGAATGTTTCCAACAACATTGGTTGGAACATCGGGAGAATCGGAGTAGGTGAAAAGAGTTTTTCCCGATCCATCGGCATAAATGGTAAAGGCATCCTTGATGGCACTGGATAGGTTAAAAACAGTTTCATCTTGAATCTCTTTATCTTGATTGTTTTTTGAACCATCTACCATACTGTTCACCACGGCTACCAAATTATCGGCACTGGTGCTTATGGTGGCCAAATAGCCTGCTTGTTCTGCTGTAAGATTTGAATTTTGCAGTAGAGATGTAAGCCCCGTTATGTTGTTGAGCGGTGTTCTAATTTGACGAGAAAGATTTGCAATTAACTCCTCCTGCGACTGAGTTACATTTTGAGAGTTTAGCATAATGCGTTCATTGTTGATAATGAACTCATTGAAAGCATAAATGACGGTAAACGTGAGTATGAAAATGAATAAGAAAACGCCCAGTATAAGCAGTTGTTCGTTGGTTGAATAGGGTTTTGATTCGGGTATAAAGCGGTAAAAAACCTGAAAGTCTAGAATTATAAATACTAAAAATCCAAAAGCAACCCAAGTTCCTCGTTGGATTTTAAGAAGCATAATGGCTATTATTGGTAACGTGGAAACCCAAAGAACATTGTGTTCAATTGGGGCATCAAAGACAACAAAAAAGGCAAAGAGCACGCAAATATAGGAAACTACGGTTTGGTTATTCTTAATTGTTTGTGGCTTTCTGCCAAAATAGAGAAATTGTGCACCAAAAACGATACTAAAAAGTACCATTGGTATAGCATAATACATCTTTTCTTGCAATATTGCGGCAATACCTTCAATAAATACAACCAACAGGAGGTAAAAATTGATTAAATTTGAGAAAAGCATATTGTTTTGTGCGTCTACCTCAATTTTTTCTTCCTGCTCCCAAATAAAAAGACGAAGAAATTTTTTAAACTGATTCATAATATTTATTGTATGCTCTGATAATCATTATTCATAAGCAAAATAACCATTTTTTTTTATTATTTTAACATCTTAAATGCAATTATTGTTGAAATAGAACGATTTTTGTGTACTGCAAAAAATAATATATTTGAGTTCTGTGTGTTATGTATCTAATATTTATCTCTTATGAAATTAAGAATTAAAAAGTATCTGCCTTATCTGTCGGCTTTTAAGGCTTTTAAGTGGGTTGTAGTTATGTTGTTTCTTGCTTGTGCTGGAAAGGTTACTTCGCAAAATGGGGTTCCTTCAGGAGCCGATTATACCAGTTTCTTCAATACCAAAACACTGGTTGTGATGGATAATAATCCTATGAGTGACTTTAATATGAAGATTAAAGAAGTTATGAAGTCTGTGTGGACTGTAACGAAGTATGATTTTATTCCAACCAAGGATTATGAAGCAAAAAGAAAAGATCCGGGTTACTCATTTCTGATGATTACCACAGTAACTTTTGAAAAAGATGATACGAAGGCACGTTACAGTTTCTTGAGTTTGTTGTTGGGAAAAGATGTTTATAGCGAGAGTGATATGCCCGATATCTGCTCTGTTCCGCTCTCTTATGTGAGGGTTGATGAAGAGAGCTACATTTACAAATTGGAGGCTTTTGTGAGTTTTGCTCAAAACCATGCTTTATTAATGAGCAAGAATACTGATCTTATTTCGAAAAATCCGTTTAAATATTACAACAACAACATTAAAGACCTAAAAGGCAAGAAGTTACTGCTTGTGGAGTCCGATTTGGTTCCGTCCTTAAGAAACGAGGCGAAACTGAAGAAACTTTATCCTTACGAAGTGGAAATTGTAACTAAAGAAGAGGTGGAAGAAGCAATAGAGCGCAAAGATCCCGATGTTGTTTTCTTGCATAAAGTTGGGCCAGAAGGAACAAAGTTCAAAGCCCGATGCTATAAAATCCTCGTTGGTGCGGCCGATTCTCAGTTCTACTATTTTGATTATCACATGGTTTCAGAATCTGAGCCCGATGCTATTTCTGAGAAAGATATTAAGCGGATGGCATCGAAATAATTGCTAAATTCGCATAATCATTTTAAAATGGTTACTCATGGTTTGAGTAACCATTTTTGTTGACTAATAATCAGTAAATAAACACATTATAATATGGCAGACGATAAGAAAATTATTTTCTCAATGGTGGGTGTGAGTAAAATTCACGCACCTCAAAAAAAAGTACTAAACAATATTTATCTCTCTTTCTTTTATGGGGCAAAGATTGGTATTATTGGTTTAAACGGCTCTGGTAAGTCATCGCTCATGCGCATTATTGCTGGCGAGGATAAGAGTTTTCAGGGCGAAGTGGTTTTCTCTCCTGGCTATTCGGTTGGATACCTTGAGCAAGAGCCTAAGCTCGACGAAGAAAAAACAGTTAGGCAAATTGTGGAAGAGGGCGTTCAGGAAACTGTAGATGTTCTAAAAGCTTACGAAGAGGTGAATCTTCAATTTGGCGACCCCGACGTTTTGGAAGATCCTGATAAGATGGATGCTTTAATTACAAAACAAGGCAAACTTTCAGACAGAATTGATCAGCTTGATGCTTGGAATCTCGACCTCAAACTAAACCGTGCCATGGATGCACTTCGTTGTCCACCCGAGGAGCAGCTGATAAAGCATCTTTCAGGAGGTGAGCGCCGTAGAGTTGCCTTGTGCCGTTTACTTTTGCAAGAGCCCGACGTACTTCTGTTAGATGAACCTACCAACCACCTCGACGCGGAGTCTATTCAATGGCTTGAGATTTTCTTACAACAATATAAAGGAACTGTTATTGCCATCACCCACGACCGTTATTTCTTGGATAATGTGGCTGGTTGGATTCTTGAACTCGACCGTGGAGAAGGTATTCCTTGGAAAGGGAACTACACCGAGTGGCTCGATCAGAAGTCGAAACGCATGGCTAGCGAGGAGAAAACAGCATCTAAACGCCGTAAAACGCTTGAGCGTGAGCTCGAGTGGGTTCGTATGGCACCAAAAGCTCGTCAGGCTAAATCGAAAGCACGTTTATCGGCCTACGATAATTTGATGTCGGAAGAGCTAAAAGAGAAAGAGGAAAAACTAGAAATCTTTATTCCTAACGGACCGCGTTTGGGCGATAAAGTGATTGAGTCGCACGGCGTTTCTAAGGCTTATGGAGATAAGGTTCTTTTCGATAACCTTGAATTTACTCTTCCTCGAAGTGGTATTGTTGGAATTATTGGGCCTAACGGCGCTGGTAAAACAACGTTGTTCCGTATGATTATGGGACAAGAGCAGGTTGATGGCGGTTCGTTCTCGGTGGGCGAAACGGTTAAAGTGGCGTATGTCGATCAGTCGCACTCGGGCATTGATCCAGAGAAAACTGTTTATCAAACCATTTCGGGAGGTACCGATTTTATTAAAATGGGCGGACGCGAATTGAACTCGCGCGCTTACATCTCGCGCTTTAACTTTGCAGGCGCCGACCAAGAGAAGAAGGTTAGTATGCTTTCGGGTGGTGAGCGTAACCGCCTGCATTTGGCCATGACGCTAAGAGAAGAGGCCAACGTATTGCTTTTGGATGAGCCAACCAACGATATTGACGTAAATACATTGCGCGCACTAGAAGAGGGATTGGAAGACTTTGCTGGTTGCGCCGTGGTAATTACCCACGACCGTTGGTTTTTAGATCGTATTGCAACGCACATTCTTGCTTTTGAAGGCGACTCCAATGTCTATTTTTTCGAAGGATCGTACTCTGAATACGAAGAGAACCGAAAACGTAGGTTGGGCGATGTTGGACCACAACGTATTCGTTACAAAAAATTAATTAAAGATAGCTAGTAAATATTTGTAATCACTTTATTAACTGTATTTTAAAAAGCCTCCTCCGTACACGAGGAGGCTTTTTTGCGCATCAACTACCTACCATCAACCGCTAGTTTGTTGTCCTATATCAATCTGATATAGGTTATTTAAAATTTGAGAAATAGCTCTTATTCGTTCGCAATATTTCATAACTTTATAACTCGTTTTAAAAATATAGCTATGAATGTTCTTATTGCTGGAGGCTCCGGTTTTATTGGCAAAGCGCTCTGCCAAGCGCTCTATAATCAAGGTTTTAATGTTTCTGTGCTTACCAGAAATACCTTCTCATTTAAGCACACAGGCATACAGCCCTATTACTGGAATGCCGATACTCAAACCATCGACCTCGAAGCCTTTAAAGATGTCGATGCCATCATCAATCTCGCAGGCGAAAACATTGGCACAAAACGCTGGACACCCACCCAAAAACACAAAATACTTCAGAGCAGAATAGCCTCCACCCGTCTGCTCTACAACACCATAGCCAAACTTCAAGTAAAGCCCAACGTCTATATATCAGCCTCGGCCATT
>JAYVSA010000503.1:0-15204 GCA_043775765.1 Breznakibacter sp.
CTTTTAAGAATAAGCTCGCTCTTAAGGCTGTCTCTCAACTCTAATCCTTCAGCAATTTTTGAGGCAATTTTACTGCCATCGAAATTAGCATTGGTAATGGTAATAAACATGGCATCGATAATAAATTTATCGGCAACCTGAGTTGCAATACCACTCTTTTTAGCTGTTTCGCTCAGGTAGGCAACCCCTTTGGCTGCGTATAATAACACATCTTGCAATTGAGCAATTTGCTCATCTTTTCCACAAACACCTTTTATAGAGCATCCTACTCCTTTTGATGCCTCTTGGCACTGGTAACAAAACATCGACATTCTTACTGTTTTTATTGGTTATAAATAAATTAATATGTTTTTATCTTGATTGGGTGTAAAAAAAAGGAGTTGTAACGCAAAAGACACTAAGAAAGCGCGAAAGACGCAAAAATTTTAATTATACTTTGCGAACCTTTGCTACTTCTTTGCGTAACTCTGCGTAATAACCCTACACCCACTTCTCCTCTAAAACCTCTCCCTCAACGCTCACAATCACCATTTTTAAAGGAATTTTGTGTGATGCCACTTCGGTAGCTTGTTTGGCTACCTGCATTAATCCACCACAACATGGAACCTGCATAATTACTACGGTAAGCGTATTTATCTTCGCGTCGTTTATCATTGCCACCAGCTTCTCACGGTAAATATCCATTCCCGAGTCGAGTTTTGGACAAGCTATTGCCAACGTTTTTCCCTTCAAGAAGCGCGCATGAAAATCGCCCATTGCAAAAGCCACACAGTCGGCTGCCAACACCACATCTGCCCCTCTAAAGTACGATGCCATAGGGCTTACCAAATGTAACTGTACTGGCCACTGACGCAGTTCGCTCTCGCCCGACGAAACAGAAGGTGTATCCATTTTAAAGGTTGGCTTAGAAATAACTCTCTCTGCCGAACCTGGGCATCCACCACCTGCGTGTGTCATAGGTTTTGGTGCCGATGGTGGTGTTGGTTTAGATGTTCCACACGAGCCACCTGCTACGGGTACATTATGCACAACACTGGTCACCTCTTCCATATTAAAAGGAAGCTTCTCTTGGTTAGCGCGCATCCACTGAACACCCTCTTTTAAATATTCAAATTCTTTATGCTCTTTCAAATGAGTTAAATGTGCAATTACTGTATTCTTGCCTTTTTGCACCATCAGCTCCATTACTTTGGCTTCATCGTAAGCTTCGGCCTCACGTTTTTCTATCTCAATAGCTCCAACAGGGCAATGACCAATGCAAGCCCCCAAACCATCGCACATTAAGTCGCTTATTAAACGAGCTTTTCCATCAATAATCTGCAACGCCCCTTCATGACAGCCTGGCACACAGTCGCCACAACCTGTACAAAGTGCTTCATCAATCTTCACCATGTCTCGTATCATATCTTCAAGTTTTTTATGTTTAATTTCAAGTTGAGTCCTTTAACACCACAAAGATGGACAATGACAATTTAGCAAAATGTAACAAATGTTACAAAACGGAGAGATTGACTTTATTTATTTTAAAATAGTGATAAAGGTTCTGCTGTGTTTAGCAAAGAAAAATATCGATTTAAATTATGCCCATAAATGCATTTACTCTATAATTTTTACCCATTTCTAACGTTTGATAAAGTATTTCACATTAGCTTTATGTTTTCTTTAATTTTTTAATACAAGTAATAATTAATCCCCATTTATTATGAAGAATTATTTTGGAGTGCTTTTAGCTCTCTTTTTGGTTGTATCTGCCGGATGTAAGCAATCGACTCAAAATCTGCCTGCAACAACAAAAGTTGAGGTTAAAGATGGTTGGTATTATGTCAATGGCGAGAAGTTTTTTATTAAAGCCATTGGGTATGAAATTGGTGCGCGTCCAGGACAAGATCCTTACAAACAAACCATTCACGACCTCGAAAGAATGAAAGCCGATTTAAAACTGCTTAAAGATGCTGGCTTTAATACCATTCGCACTTGGAGCCAACTCTCAGAAGAGCAGTTGAAGTTAGTGCAGGAGTCGGGCTTGAAAATCATTTTTGGTATTTGGGTAAAACCCGATGATAATTATGGTGATGCTGAGTTTATGAAACGATCGGTAGAACTGGTAACCAATACCGTTGCCTTTACCAAAAACTACGATTGTGTGATTTCCTACCTTATTCTTAACGAGCCAATGGTCGATCACATTCACAAATGCACCGCACAATCAATGGCAACTATGTTGTCTACCCTTAAAGGTATAATAAATGCTCAGCACTCAGGTATTCCTGTGGGCATTTCTGGCAACACGGCTACCGATGATTTTATAGACATGAATTTGCTCGATTTCTACGGTTATAATAGTTACGACTATGGAGGCGGACAAGCGGGAACTATGGGTTTCAAAGGCAATTTGAAATGGTGTAGTGACATGAACCAAAACAAGAAACCAATGATTATCACCGAATTTGGTTATTCGGTATCGGGTCTGGGTTGGGGCAATTATGGTGGTAATTCGCTCGAAGAACAGAAAAATGGCGTTATTGGCAACTATCGTGGATTGCTCGATGCAGGTGCCGTGGGTGCTTGTCCGTTCTATTATGCCGATGGTTGGTGGAAAGGTCAACATCCTGAAATACACAATAATACTGCTGAAGAGTGGTTTGGGTTTTGGGGATATAGCGATGTCAAAGATTCTGTTGGATCGCCTCGCCCTGTTTGGCACGCCATCAAAACTTACATGAAAGGTTTAGTTATTACGCCTAAAAACCAAGAAGTTTACATCAATAAAATACCTGTTGAACTCTATCTTAACGCCGAGGTTAAAAAGGTAATGGTTAAGCTTAACGATAGCACACTCTACTCTAAAACGGTAACTAAAGAAGGATACCTTTCTGATGAAATTTCTTACGCACCAAAAGGGTTGCAAGACGCTGAGTTGTTATTTGAGTTTTACGATGCCAACAACAACATTTTAAAAACCGA
Organism: Breznakibacter sp.; assembly: GCA_043775765.1. Taxonomy (GTDB): domain Bacteria; phylum Bacteroidota; class Bacteroidia; order Bacteroidales; family Marinilabiliaceae; genus JAGPHP01. The sequence goes on from JAYVSA010000503.1 coordinate 2,965, forward strand.
AAGCATCTTTACTCTTCTTTCAAATGAGCCAGTAAGCTTGCCAAAACTAACCATCGACGTTACACCAACCGATGATGTTGATAAGGCTAAAGAGTGCAAAATGAAAATTACCGTGAGTAACCTCGGCAAGTTCCGCGTTATTAGCGATGTAAAATATAATTTCAATTTCCACCTTGGCTGGGAATCGGGCGTAGAAGGCACAATGCCTGTTAAAGAGGTAAAAGAAAATACCGCTATAACATTTGAGCAAAGCGCCAAATTTCCCGACAATTGCTGGGTTTTTGTGCCATCGGCAGGTGTTACCGTGAGCTACGGTAAATTTCACCTCCGCCTGCACGATCAACGCATGATGTTCCGCGGAAACTGGTATGAAGGCATTGGTAGAAAATAGCCTAAATACTAATTATATAAATTTTAAAAGGTTCGGACTTCTGGTTCGAACCTTTTTTTATGGTGTGCGCCTATACATATTTTGCGGGCATAGTAGAATGATACAAACAAAAAAAGTTTCCATTTATTATAACTTTCGTTATCTTTGTACTGATAATAAAACCGATAAATGAAGCAAAGATTTAAAGTTTTACTACTTGAAGATGTGTGGGAATTTCTCGACACACTTGAGGAAAAGTCAAAAGAAAAAATTCTTTACAATATTGACAAATCACGATACGCCAATGATTCTGAATTATTCAAGAAACTTGACGATGAAATATGGGAATTTAGAACCATTTACAACAAAACGTATTATCGAATTTTTGCATTTTGGGACAAAACAGAGAAATCGGAAACTTTAGTTTTAGCAACGCACGGTATTATCAAAAAGACAGACAAAACACCCAAAGGAGATTTAGAAAAGGCAAAAGCTATAGCGAAATTGTATTTTGAACAGAAATTAAAAAAATAAAAACAATGGAAACAACTAAAAGAATGAAGATATACACTTTAGAAGAAGCTAAGGATAAACATATTGGACAACTGGGTACTGAAAAAAGAGAATTGTACGAATATGAACTTAGGCTTGACCTTTTAGGCGAAATGATAAAACGTACTCGCAAAGAAAGACACTTAACACAAACGGAACTTGGGGAAATGATAGGTGTTCAGAAATCACAAATATCTAGAATTGAAAGAAATGCTAAAAACGTAACTATTGAGACAATTTTACGTGTATTTAGTGCTTTGAAAGCAAAAGTAAATTTCAACGTAGAATTGCTCGACGGTGAATACAGAATAGCTTGATTTTATAATAACTACGCCCACTAACACGTCCTTGCTGACCACCAATGTTTGAGCAATACAGGGCGGACGCAAAGCCCGGTCATGTAAAAACATGACATAAATCACCTATTAAAACCCAAAATATATCGTTGGTCAAAGAGTAAAGCTTAAGTGTAACCTTAAACTCTTGATAGATGTAAGAAGGCTAATCGATTTTTTAAGTACTAAATTCAATTATTCATATTATACCTTAAAAGACAACATTATGAGAAAGGCTTATTTATCAATCTTCTTCTTATTAGCTGCTTACACCGCTCAAGCGGCTCTTAACATTCAACTACACTACGATTTTGGTAAAGACAGAGACTATGTAACCTCTACAATTGAAAATTTTACGCCCGATAAGTACGGCTCTACCTTCTTTTTTGTCGACATGGATTATAACGCAGGTAAGCAAAATGGCGTTTCTAATGCTTATTGGGAAATTGCTCGTGGTATAAAATTCAATGCAACAAGTCCGTTCGAGGCGCATGTTGAGTACAACGGTGGTTTCGGACAATATCCAGTTCCAGGTGGAGCAGGTGCTTATACCATTGACAACGCCTACCTTTTAGGAGCCAATTATAATTGGAATAGCGCCGATTTCTCAAAAATAGTTTCGCTTCAAGGAATGTATAAATATATCGACGGATCGCACCAAAACTCTTTTCAGTTAACTGCCGTGTGGGACTTAACCTACTTTAGTGGCAAATTTACCTTCCGTGGGTTTGCCGATTTCTGGAAAGAGAAGAAAACCGTTTTCACCACCAATGGAAATGCTGAAGAATCTACCTTCGTTTTCTTAACCGAACCTCAACTTTGGTATAACTTTACCAAACAAATTGCTCTTGGTTCCGAAATTGAAATTGGCAATAACTTTGGCTCTGTTGCTGGGTTTAGAGTCAATCCAACTGTGGCTGCAAAGTATATCTTTTAATTCTTAAACACTCTTCAAGATGAATTTTATATCCAAATTTTTCCATTTCAAAAAGCATGGTACAAACCTTCGCACTGAAATAATTGCAGGTATCACCACTTTTGTAACAATGGCTTATATCCTGTTCTTAAATCCTAACATCCTCTCCTCTACCGGAATGGACAAAAATGCAGTCTTCTTTGCTACCGCCGTGGCGGCAGGTGTTGTAAGTATAGCAATGGGTTTAGTGGCTAACTTTCCTATTGCTCTCGCCCCAGGTATGGGCTTAAACGCATTCTTTGCAGCCGTAGCAGTTCAAGGTCACGGAATGCCTTGGCCAGTGGCTTTAGGTGCCGTTTTCCTCTCGGGTATCGTATTCATGATTCTTACCGTTACTAAAGTGCGCCAACTGCTTGTGGTTGCCGTTCCATCATCGTTAAAAGTGGCAATTACTGTGGGTATTGGTCTTTTTATTACCATCATCGGACTCAAACTTTCGGGCATTATGGCTGTTAAAGCGGCTGTTATTCCTCCAACCCTCGCGGCATTAAATAGCAACGGTGGTGTTTCCGATCTCATGTTTTTCGAATGGAATATTGGCCTAGGTAGTCTTAAAAGTCCTGAGGTGCTTCTCACACTTATCGGACTCGCCATTACGGGTGCTCTCATGGTTCGACGCATAAAAGGCTCTCTGCTCATAGGCATCGTAGCCGCCACCATTATTGGTATTCCCATGGGTGTAACGCACATTGCTAGCGGTTTTACACCATTCTCATTGCCCGATCTGTCGAACCTCTACGTTGGTGCGCTCGACATCAAAGGGGCTCTTTCAATGGGTATACTCACCGTTATTTTCACCTTCACCTTCGTTGAACTCTTCGACACCTTCGGAACCCTCGTTGGCACCGCCACAAAAGCGGGTTTAATAGATAAAGATGGCAACTCTCCAAACATCGGAAAAGCAATGCTCGTAGATGCCTTTGGCGTATCCTTTGGCGCCCTTATGGGAACTTCTACCGTTACAGCTTACGTTGAAAGTGCTGCTGGTATTGGCGAAGGGGGGCGCACGGGTATGACCGCCGTAACCACCGGACTTCTCTTTTTATTCGCCCTTGTTTTGGCTCCCTTGGCACTCATCATTCCAAGCGCCGCCACAGCTCCAGCCCTTGTAATTGTTGGTTTACTCATGGTTTCAAGCATTAAAGAGATCGATTTCGATGATTTTACCGAAGGCTTCCCTGCATTCATAACCTTCATCATGATGCCCTTCACTTACAGCATTGCAAACGGCATTGCAGCAGGCATCATCTTCTACGTTTTCCTAAAACTCACCACTGGCAAATACAAACAAATCCACTGGATGATGTACATCCTATTCGTCTTAGTAATTACGCGTTATGCCTTTCTATTAACCGAATAACGTAACCAAATACATAACGAGTCTGAAGCCAAAAGAACCATTTAAACTCTTTAGCTTCAGACTTTTTTATTTTCTTGGGCGTGCCACCAAGCGCATCTCAAGCCACCTTCAACCTCTATTTCAATCTTCCAATCCACTTATACTTCGCGCTTGCTGTCGGGCCTTCGCTTATAGTCCTCGCCAGCGGCAAGCTGTCGCTGTGCCACTGCCTGTGGGCTATCCGCTCGGTCCCTCACGCGGGCAACACCTCGTCCAGAGCCTCTGCTTATCCAAAGTGAGACTGCCACTCAATGTAGCGCCCTCACTATATTATCATTTTAGCGCTACGTAAGCAATGGCCAAAATGATAGTTTGGAGAGGGGCAGTTGGTGGCAAATTGGTGGTAATACCTCAATTAATATTGCATAGCCATTACAGTTTTGCATAGTTTTTCTACAATAAGTGTTTGTGCTACGAAATAACCATTACTTTTAATAAATGTTAATGCTTTTGTACACAAAAACTAAATTGGATATAGGCGTAATGGTATTGCGGGTATTGGCGGGTATAGAGGTGTTGGCAGTAATGGTACAAAACCTAAACATAGAGATATAATTATGAAAAAAATATTTATTGGATTTTTTATCGGACTGATTCAATTGTCTGGCTTCTCGCAATCTGATTATAATACAATCAAAATATCCAAGGATGTTGAGTTAATTAAGATAAATGAAAATGCATATATTCATGTATCATACGCTAATCTCCCTAATTACGGACGTATTGGTGCAAATGGATTGATTTTAATAAATCAAAAAGAGGCGTTTCTTTTTGATTCGCCATGGACAGATTCAATGACCATAGATTTAGTCAAATACATTGTTGATACAATGAAATTAAAAATTGTTGGATTTATTCCTAATCATTGGCATGTAGACTGCATGGGAGGATTAGGATTCTTACAAAGTCAGAATATTGAATCTTATGCAAATCAAATGACTATAGATATTGCCGAATCAAAAGGTTTAGCAATTCCTAATCATGGATTTAAAGACTCATTGCAACTACAACTTGGGGATAAATTAATAAAATGTTATTATTTAGGTGCGGCTCATTCATTGGATAATATTGTTGTTTGGATTCCTTCAGAGGAGATATTGTTTGCTGGTTGTATGGTTAAAAGTATAAATTCAAAGGATTTAGGTAATACCGCCGATGGAGATTTAATTGCTTATCCAAAAACAATTGAAAGTTTGATTAGTAAATTTCCAAATGCAAAAGTTGTAATTCCTGGACATGGACAATTTGGTGGATTGGATTTAATAAGTCATACAATAGATATGGCAACTAAACAAATTAAAAAATAAACACTACAGCCAATAAAGGCTCACATGGAAGTGTGGGCTATCCGCTCGGTCCCTCACGCGGGCAATACCTCGTCCAGAGCCTCTGCTTATCCAAAGTGAGACTGCCACTCAATGTAGCGCCCTCACTATATTTTTATAAATTGGATATAGGCGTAAGGGTATTGCGGGTATTTAGCTTGGGTGGAGTGATAGAGGTGTTGTGGGCAAGGTTGAAACTGCTTTTCAATTGATTCGTTTCAATTTGAGAAAATCATGTCCAAAAATTAAAAACATAATTTTATTTAATTTAAGATAGGGTAAAATTTAATTGAGTTGTCATATAAGAAACAAACAATTTAATTTATTAATCTTAAAAAAATAAAGTTTTGAAAACAATCTATTTTACTTTCTTGCTACTGCTAAATGCAGGATTATTTGCAAAAATAAATGCGCAATGCGCAAGTTCAACTAACATTTATTCCTTTAATTATGCTGGGAAAAGCTATGAAATTGTCAAAGAATTAAAAACATGGACACAAGCGTCCCAATGTGCTGTAGAGCGAGGTGGATATTTGGTTCAAATAGAAAGCCTTGAAGAACAAAATGCTATTTATGATGCAATTAAAGCATCTGGAATATCATCAAGTTATAAAGCTATTAATGATGGTGGTGGAACATCTTATATTTGGATTGGAGCTTCAGATATTAACACTGAAGGAACTTGGTTGTGGGATGAAAATAACGATGGCAGTGGATTGGATTTTTGGAATGGACAGGGTGCTGCTGGTGCAAATGATGGTAAAGTTGTAGCTGGAAAATATGTCAATTGGGGCGGAAAATCAAAAGGTACATATCAAGAACCCGACAATTATAACAGCAATCAAGATGCCGCTGCTATTGCCTTAGCTGGATGGCCAAGCGGCACCACCGATTTAGGTATTGCCGGAGAATGGAATGATATAAATTCGATAAATAGCATTTATTACATTATTGAATACAATTCAATAAAAACTGGAATTAATAATTCTGAAAATGATGATGATTTAAAGATTTATCCAAATCAAGCAAATAGCAAATTTGATATTTATACCAATATCACCTCTGTTAATAAACCTAATTTAAAAATATATAATATTAATGGAGTGTTAATTCAATCCTTAGATTTTCAAAGCTATAATTCAACCATTATTGATTTAACAGGCAATCCAAAAGGTATCTATATCCTTAAAATACAGATTAATAATGATATAATAATTAAAAAGGTTCTTTTGGACAATTAGGATAGAAAAAATAATAACCCAGCGCCCAACATCGGCTCATAAAACAACCCGGTTTCAGTGGTTTGGCAAGTCTATCGCCCGCTTGCATCTTCAGTGCGGGGTGATAAATTCGTGGCCACGAACTCCGCTTATCTAAAGTGAGAGTGCCACTCAAAGTGGCGCTCTCACTTTTTATCGTTTTATCGCTGCATAAGCAATGGCCAAAAAGATAGTTTGGAGAGGGGCAGTTGGTGGCAAATTGTGGTAATACCTCAATTAATATTGCATAGCCATTAAGGTTTTGCATAGTTTTTCTACAATAAGTGTTTGTGCTACGAAATAACCATTACTTTTAATAATTGTTAATGCTTTTGTACGCAAAAACTAAATTGGATATTGGCGTAATGGTATTGCTGGTATTTAGTTTGGGGGGCGGGTTTAGAGGTGTTAGCGGCAACCCTTAGGAAGACCCGTTAATTGAGAGAAACAAAAACTTAGTATTGACTGACAACGAACAACAATACACGAAAATTTAGAATAAACATGGACAATACATTTAAAACAGACACATTTTATATAACTCATGATAGCAACGTAAAGTTGGTAACAAAAGAAAAAGAAATAAACATTATTTCAAACAAAATCGACACTCAAGCAATGACACTTCATGATAAACAAATGGAAGTTATTATTGCACATGTCCCAGAAAGTCAACCAATGATAACAGATTGGCTTGCAGCTATTGGAACAATTTTAGCAGTTATCTTATCTTTAGGATTTAGTGCATTAGCATATTACAATACACTAAGAAGAAATTTTGTGAAAATTAACTCTATATATATTTCGTCCACTCAATCCCAAACAATCGAACTTGAAGCAACAATAACGAACAATTCAAGTGTTCCTCTTGATGTTTACAGTTTATGGTTCCAATATAATAAACAAAGAGGCCCGATGTTTCCAGTGTTTTTCAGACCCAAAGATGAAAAGATAACTATCCTTCCTTTAAACTCACAATGCGTCAAATTTTACGCTTATAAATATGTTATTACAAACGATTCTGATAATCGGATAACATTAGCTAGGTGTAATTCATTTTTGGAAATGGCTGAAGAAACTGTCGCATATTTACATCAATTCCAAGGTGCAATAAACAACCGTTTAACAATTAGTAAAAAAGACTTTAAGAAAGTACTAAAAAATCTAAATGTTGGAAGTAAGACTAATCTGGACACTGAAAGATTCTTTACTAGAAAACTTACAACGTTCGAAACAAAATATTGCACTTTTCAAATAATTAAAAACATTGACAAAGTATTCTAATGAAACAAACGCGACAACGACACAGACGGAGAAGTTATGCAAGCATCGAATTACACAAATGATAATGTTTATTTGAAGTCAGATGCCGAAAAGAAAGGGTTTGCCGCTAACACGTCCTTGCTTACCACCAAGGCAGGCGCAACACATTGGCGGACAGCAAGCCCCGTCCGTTGACGGGCATAAAGGAAGACCGAAACATCAAGACAGCTATCTGGAATAAATCGCACTTGTTTACAACACAAAATTGCATTATGGAAATTAATCTAAAACTTAGAAGTGAAATTTTAGAATGTTCACTCCATATTGAGAAAGAAATCAACAATTTAATTTTATTACTCCTCGGCATTTATTCCGATAGTAAAAAAACTAAGTTGTTTGGAAATAAACCTGGAATTTCATTCAAAAACAAAATTGATTTATTATATGACATACAAATTCTTTCCAAGAAAGAAAATTATGATTTTGAATTATTAATGATATTTAGGAATAAATTCCTTCATGATATTGATTGCGATTCTTTTCATGCGGTATTTGAGCAAATATCAGATAATGGAATCATAAATAAATTCAAAGATTTCTTGGATGAAGACAAAAACATAAATGATGAAACTGCTTGTTTATTTGCCTTTAAACTGCTTTTCTTAAAGAACTTAAAGGTTATTCATGATAAAGTTAAATCAAGAAAACAATTAATAGAAAATAAAGCTAAACTCTTACAGGTCTTAATTGACCAAAATACATTTCAAGTTGATTTGTTTTTCAATTTAATTTCAGAAATTTATAGTGCTTGTGAAAATGCCGATTTAGTCGATAATAAAGTTCAAGAATTGGTAAAGACTGTTACAACTATTTGCAAAGAAAATGCAGACAAATATTCTAGTGATGAAAAATTTATCTCTTTACAAAAAGAACATAATGAACTTTTATTGAATAATGATTTTCAAAAATTCTACTGGAATATTATGAAATCAGACACAATAGAATCGAAATAACAATTCAATTGCTTCAATAATTCTTTATTGAATGAACCAGAAACAGCTAAATGACAGAAGAATTTACGACCCGCTAACATGGGTTTGCTGACCACTCCCGCCACAGGCGCAACACATTGGTGGACAACAAGCGCCGTCCGCCAACGGCAAGGGTAGTGGAAAATACCACCTTCCAAAAGACTACCTAATCATTATATTCCAATAGAAAAATAGTCTTTTGTGTTTAGAAAGAATATTATATATTTCGGCAGAAAATCTATAATTAAAAACCCATTTAATCTGAAACTATGGCAAGTACTTCCGAATTAGGCCACAACCGCAATGCAATCAATTTCGACACTTTAATTATTAGCTGTACATCTTTGGGTACAACCTACAATCCGGCTAAAACTTCATTAAAAATTCCTGCATTACAAACCCAAGCAACTGCAACCCGAAACACTCTTATTGCAATTAATACCATCACTTCTACATGTAAGAACTCCGTTGCTGCACGTGTTACCGCATTTAAAGCATTAGACAAGTTATTAACTCGAGTTAATAATGCTCTTAAAGCATCAGGCACGAGTAAACAAATAGAAGAATCGGTACAAACTATAATTCGTAAGTTACATGGTAAAAGAGCAACCCCCAAAAAGACAGAAGAAGAGAAAAAAACAGCATTAGAAGCAGGAATTAAAATAGTTGAAATATCATCGTCTCAATTGAGTTACGATAGTCGCTTAGATAACTTCGACAAACTTATAAAGCTATTATTACAAGTTCCACAATACGCCCCCAATGAAGCCGATTTAAAGACAACTTCACTTATAGACTTATATAATGACTTAAAGGCAAAGAATTCAAGTGTAGTAACGTCCAATGTATCATTAAGCAATGCCCGTATTGCTAGAAATGACATCATGTATAAAGAAAATACAGGCTTAGTAGATATAACAATAGACATTAAAACATATATTAAGTCGGTATTTGGTGCAACTAGTCCCCAATTCAAACAAATTAGCAACTTAAAATTCATAAACTATATGAAATAAGTTGAAACTAATGCCGTACAAATTACAATAGCAACCGCACATTTAGAAACCAACACCGTACTAATAGAAATAGCTATCATACTTTTAGAAATTAACATCGTATAAATATAAATAGCCATCATACTTTTAGAAATTAACGTCGTATAAATGGAAATAGCCATCATACTTTTAGAAATTAACGTCGTATAAATAGAAATAGCCATCATACTTTTAGAAGATAACGTCGTATAAATAGAAATAGCCATCATACAAATAGAAATTACATCCGTACTTTGTAAAATCAACAACGTTTTTTATGTAATTAACTACATACATTTACCTCCAACAATTGTATATTTCTTTGCGTCTCTGTGCCTTTACGAGACAATGACCTTTTTTCGGCAGACTTTAGCCCAAATTAATAGAGAGTGTAATTTGTTTTGTGTGAAACGGCTTTTCCAAAGAGTTACTTAAGCCATTCAATCGAATTATCAAGCGGGGAGAACATGCTTCTTATTTATCGAAAAGAAAAAGGTTGAGCCTACATTGGGTTCCGACTGTGCCCAGAGTTTACCTCCCAAAAGTTTAGCTAAACCCGATGAGATGGCTAGCCCAAGTCCTGTTCCACGAAATAATTTAGTTGTGTCATCTTCAATTTTCCTGAATCGATCAAAGATGATGTCTAAATTCTTGTGATCGATGCCAATACCACTGTCTTTTACCGAAAAAATGAACTCATCATTTACATAATCAAAGCTTAAAACAACACTTCCTTGCTCGGTAAACTTACAGGCATTACTCATTAGGTTCGAAAGTATCTGACGTAATTTATGTTCATCAGTTACAAAAGTCAGTTTGCGGTCAAACAATTTGTTCTCGAGCTGTATGGTTCGCTTTTCGGTCTGATGCTGTGTCTCCCAATACTTAAAGAAATGGTCAATAAAGTGGTTCACGTTAAAGGAGGTATCTATTCGTTTCGATTGCTTAGCCTCTAAGTTCGAGAGGTCGAGAATATCGTCTATCAAAACTAATAAATCTTGCGTGTTTTTATTTATTATGGCGGTATAGTCGGTTAGCTCTTCAATGGTATTTTCTTCCAGTGTTAAAAGGTTTGAGAATCCAACTATTGCATTGAGTGGTGTACGTATCTCATGCGACATATTTGCCAAAAAAGATGTTTTTAATCTCTCCGACTCCTCAGCTTTCTCCTTTGCCGTGAGCAACTCTTCGGTTCTCTCTTCCACGAGTTCTTCGAGGTGATTTCGGTGAACTTCAAGCTCGGCACTTTTTTCTCTAATCTCCTCATTCTGATACATGAGTTGCTCTTTTTGTTCCGACATCTCTTCGTTGGTCTCTTCGAGCAATATATTCACCTCGTTAAGCTCTTTGTTTAAATAATTTAGTTCAGATGTTCTTTCGGCTACCATTTTTTTAAGCACCTTGCGCTGCTTTTCAATGCTTCTGGTTCGGTACAAAATATACAGATAAATAAGCGCAATGAGTAGCCCAAGCAATAACGTTCTAAACCACCAAGTGCCCCAATAGGGTGGCCTTACAATTATTTTAATTGAAGTTCCTTGCTCATTCCAAATGCCGTCGTTGTTTGATGCCTTTACGTGAAAGATATATTCACCCGGATCTAAATTGGTATAGGTTGCTTCTCGTTTTGTTTTTACATAACTCCAATCCTTTTCGAATCCTTCGAGCCAGTAGGCAAATTGGTTTTTTACCGTAAATGTGTAGTTGATGGCTGTATATTGAATTGTAAGTACACTTTGTGAATGTGATACCGTTATTTCGGAGCATTCAAGAATAGGCTTATCTAAAATCTTGTTTTCATCTCCAGGTAAAACATCCTGATTGAATAATTTTAAATTAGTAATATAGGCTGTTGGTATGAGCTTGTTGTCGTATATTTTTTCAGGATAAAAGGCGTTAAACCCATTTTATCCACCAAAATAGAACCTCCCATCTTTTGCTTTTAGTGATGATGAATAGTTGAAGTCGGCATCTATTAAACCATCAAGCTTATTGTAGTTTTTGAACTCTTTTCGTTGGTAATTAAATTTAGAAATCCCTTTGGTTGTACTAATCCACAGGTTCTTGCTACTGTCTTCTAATATCCCGTATACAGCGTTGCCAACTAGCCCATCATTCTCATTGAAAACAGTAAATGTTTCTGTTTTTTCATCGAATAGATTGAGGCCGTGAGCTTGGGTTCCAATCCAAAGTCTATTTTCACTATCCTCAAAAATGGTTCTTACATCGTCACTGCTTATAGAATTAGATTTTGCGGTATCATTTCTAAAGGCTATAAAATTATCCTTCTCCCTGTTGTATCTTAAAAGTCCACCATCTTCGGTTCCAAGCCAAATACGTTTTTTCGAATCCAGAAATAATACCATTGTGTTTCGGTGAGTCAAGTCACCAGGTTTTTTCCCTTCGGTATAGTGTTTTATTTTCCCAGTATTCAAATCCATTACATCAATGCCGCTTCCTAAGGAAGATACCCATAATTTATTGTCATCTTCAATTATAGACCAACAGTTATTGCTCATAAACTTGCTAGGGTCGTTTGAACTGCTAAAATGGTGCGTAAATACTCCCGTTTTGGGGTTAAATTGCTCTAATCCGCCAACCCAAGTTCCCAACCAAAGGCTCCCTTTGCTATCTTGAAAGATTGATTTTACCACATTTGAACTTAAACTATTTGGGTTCGATGGGTCGTGTTTGAA
>JAYVSA010000504.1:0-1803 GCA_043775765.1 Breznakibacter sp.
CCTTGGGTAAATGATGGCATTCTACCTCTTCCCGACTGCGAGAGTGCTGTTTCAGTGGCTACAGCATCGCCCTCCATAAACCAATTAGGTAAATAGAGCCCTAAAACGGCACCCGTTCCGAGTTCACCAAACAGGTAGCTGAGAAATTTTGTAAATCCAACATTTAATTTATCTATTTGCACAACATGCCTAAACTCGTGTAAAGCAAGCTGTTGAAGCCAATCTTGAGCATAAGAATCTTGCCCATTGGTAGAATAAAGTTCCATTCGCTTGGGAGCCCAAGTAACCAATCCATTGGCAACTGTGGAGTTGGAATGAACTATTACGCTTATTTTTTTTGGCAAATGGTTTAATGAATTTCCACCACATTTGTAAGTCTCTTCAAGATACCCCGCCAAGACTTTTCCTTTAGACTGAAAGTGAGCAGGGAAAACAACTCTAAAATGCTCTGTGTCAATCTGCTTCCATTTAATAGATGCAGGTTCATTGCCTGTTGAATATATTTGAGCTTTGGGCAATCCAAAAGATAAAAGAACGATGACTAATAGAGAAAAAGAACGCATTTCTAATAAATTTGCCATAAAAATAGGTTAAATTTGGAACTTTTTGTAATAATTTCAGTATTCAATGTTTTACCCAACAATATTTAGTGCAAGGGTTATTTTTATTTCACAAATAAGCAACAAATTCAACTGAGCAATGGAAGAAAAACGTTTAATATACCAAGTAATACCACGCTTATTTGGCAACACCAACAGGAGTAATATTAAAAACGGAACTATTTCAGAAAATGGATGCGGAAAATTTAACGACTTCACACCTCAAGCACTACAATATATTGAGCAAATGGGATTTAATCACATTTGGTATACTGGCATCATTGAACATGCACATCAAACGTCCTACACAGAATTTGGAATAAGTGAAGATTTCCAAGAAATAGTGAAAGGCAAGGCTGGTTCTCCCTATGCAATTAAAGATTATTACGATGTTGACCCCGATTTGGCTGTTGATGTTACCAATAGAATGGCCGAATTTGAAGCCCTTATTGCCAGAACCAAAGAAGCTGGCATGAAGGTTATTATAGACTTTGTGCCAAATCACTTAGCGCGAAATTATAGTTCCGATGCTAAACCTCAAGGTATTACAGATTTTGGCGAGAGCGATAACAAGACAAAAGCCTTCGATAAAGACAACAATTTCTATTACTTCCCCAACACAGACTTCACAGCTCCTATTCATACGGAAGGTGAGCAACACTATCAAGAATATCCTGCACGAGTTACTGGAAATGACTGCTTTACGCCATCACCTTCAATCAACGACTGGTTTGAGACAGTAAAACTCAACTATGGTGTTGATTACCAAAACAATCACGCCACATATTTCGACCCAATACCCAACACGTGGCTTAAAATGCACCACATACTCCAATACTGGGCAACCAAGGGTGTAGATGGCTTTAGATGCGATATGGCCGAAATGGTACCCGTTGAATTCTGGAATTGGGTAATTACCAAAATAAAAGACGAATTTCCTCAAATAATTTTCATTGCAGAAGTCTATAATCCAAACCTTTATAGAGAATACATTCACAATGGAAAATTCGATTTCTTGTACGATAAAGTTGGATTTTATGAGGTGTTACGCAATGTTATTATGGATCATCAGAGTATCTCAGACATAACGGGCATCTGGCAAAATACGAGCGATATTTTACAAAACATGCTCTATTTCAATGAAAATCACGATGAGCAACGATTGGCCTCAGAGTTTTTTGCCAACAACAGCGAAGTGGGCAAA
>JAYVSA010000505.1:0-5071 GCA_043775765.1 Breznakibacter sp.
ATAACATTATCACATGTAAGATAAACGCAATCTTCTGAAGCTTTAACTCTAAAAGAGAATTGAGTACTATCGAGCCCAGTAGCAGAATTGTTTACCACACCACCTAATGTACTTGTTGCACCCGTACCAATTCTTACTTTAACAACTTTTGATGATGAAATAAATTCTGCCTCATCATCGCCTGCAACATCGGTTTTATTACCCACGTTTGAGCCGTGAAGAACTTTTATTGTTCCTGGAATATACTCGGCATTACCTTCAATTGTATCTTTTATGAAGGTGTTTATTGCAGGATCTGACCCAATATTTAGACCTGTAATTGTGTATTCTAAAATATCACCTCGATTGGCTGTTGTGCTTCCCGGAGTCGTAATATTTTTAACTCGGGTTGCAGCTCTTAAATCGGGTTCATAAACATCAATGGCAGAAGTAACAACTTGTGTAATAAAATACTCACCACCTGTTGTTTGGCGTATTGTAGCCGAAATAGCATTATTCCCAATGTAGTTCTTCGTTGTATTATTTGGAGCAAAAACAGATGCATCGTACCCTAACGTATTATTATAACTCGGGTTTCTTAAAGACGTGAGAGCTCCGCTATTTGCTAACGTGCTATTAAATACATCGTTAGCAGGGTGTATCGCATCTGAAACATTAATAAAGGCAGATGCGCCTTTGAATAAAAGCTGATCTCCTACGTACGATCTGTCGCCATCGTAAACAACCAAACCCAGTTCAAACGTTACTGGGCCGGAAAGAGGAGTTTGAAATCCAGAAATAGGAATATCAACCGTTGCACCAGCTCCACCAACAAAAGACAAGCCATTAAAAACGGTTAAGTTTCTCATGGCTTGCAAATTACTCTTGTAGATTACCACAATCGTCCATCCTCCAAAAAGATTGACTGCAGTAGATGTACCTGTGATATCCGTAGCAACATTGGCAACAGTATAGGTCGAATTTAGGGTATTGGCTTGTAAAATTGAAGTTATATTCTTAAAACAGTGGTAGCTTTTATAGCCAGTCGTGTTGTCTTTTACTTCATCGGCCACCAAATCAATATATGAGCCATTATCGGGTTTAATTTTCACTTGGTTTCTCGTGGCATAGTTTTCATCTCCCAGAGAGTTATCGCCACCCCAATATAATCCAGCCCAAGAGACTTCGCTACAAATAGGCAAATTTAATTGATCGCTACTTGACATCCAGGTTGATGCATCAGAATCAATATCAACATAAGTATTGTAGAATTGATTATCTGTCCCAGTACCCCCAGGAGGTAAAACATTTTGAGAACTACTGAAAGGTGTAGATTTGGTCGATACATTTGACAAATAAACAATGCCACCCTTTTGTGTAAGAGTTTTCCGAACGGTAAATGGGGTTATTACCTGAGAATATGAAGGAAGTATTAAACTAGTTAAAAGAAGCACGAGGTATAACTTTTTCATATCTAAAATTTTTAGAGACTATTTAATATGCTTATTGTTTTCAAGTTGAAGCAAAAATTACATTAAATGATGTTTGTTATGGAAATTCTATGGTTTTAGGTAAACAAATTAACCACATTAGGTTCTTTGAGAGGATTCTAAAATCGACATCAATTCTAAATCTGAAAGGTTAAAAATGGTTAACTATTACTAAGATATAAATAATAATTAAATATTTACCAAATAAACAGCACTGTATATTTGATATAAGAAAGCGTTGGTTTGTTTTTTTACTTTAATGCTTCTGTTTTTCAAGAGCAATTGAAACGAAAAGGTTCTACTTTTGGGCGAAACGGCAGGTGGCAATTATTGGTTCTTCAAATCGGGGGGCTTGAAATTAAAATTCAATATTATTCGCCACGGCCGTCGGGCTTTTGCTGCAATCTTTTTGCCTATAAAACCTCAAGTTTCTCAATTATTTAAGAGGGGCAAAAAGGATTTCCGCGACAATCCCTTTCGCAATAGACATAGAACATTAAACCCCGAATCCGCAATAAATTTCTATTGCGGATTCGGGGTTTAATGTTCTATGTTATGATTCGTGAAACGTCTACTACAATCTCACTCGAATTCCATCCTTATCCAAAAATCGCTTTAAGTCAGGTATCGATATTTCATTAAAGTGAAAAATGCTCGCTGCCAATCCAGCATCGGCCTTTCCGAGGGTAAAGACATCGGTAAAATGCTCCATTTTTCCTGCACCACCCGATGCGATTATTGGAATGGATAGATCGGTTGACAATCTTGCAAGTGCCTCATTGGCAAATCCTTGCTTCACACCGTCGTGATCCATAGAGGTGAAGAGAATTTCGCCTGCGCCACGTTCTTGAGCCTCTTTAGCCCATGTGAAGAGTCGTTTTTCGGTTGGTATGCGACCACCATTTACGGTAACCACCCAGTCGTTATCGACAAACTTGGCATCAATGGCGCAAACCACAAACTGATTGCCGAAATTTTTGGATAGATCGTCGATTAGTTGTGGGTTTTTAACGGCAGAAGAGTTCACGGAAATCTTATCGGCACCAGCACTCAAAAGAGCATCGGCATCACGCAACTCGCTTATTCCACCCCCTACTGTGAATGGGATGTTGACGTTTTTGGCTATGCGTTTGACTAAGTCCACAAACGTTTTACGCCCTTCGTGACTGGCGGTGATATCCAAAAAAACCAGCTCATCGGCACCTTGTTGGGCGTAAAATGCTCCAAGCTCAACTGGGTCGCCTACTTCTCTGATTTCTAGGAATTTAACTCCTTTTACGGTTTGACCATTCTTAATGTCCAAACATGGTATGATTCGTTTTGCTAACATCTTTTATTGAATGAATCGTTCTAAATCTTTAAGTTTTATCCGCCCCTCATAAATCGCCTTTCCAAAAATTACGGCAGGTATTTTATTTTCTTCTAAAGCAATAATATCATCCAAGCAGCTTACTCCACCGCTTGCAACTAAATATAAATCAGGAAATTGAGCCATGATGTCTTTGTATAGTTCAAGTGATGGACCTAGAAGCATGCCATCTTTGCTGATGTCGGTGCAGATGGTTTTTGTGATGCCTTTAGCGATATAATCTTTAAGAAAGTCAAAAAGGTCTAACTGAGAGGTTTCGAGCCAGCCAGAAACAGCAATTTTTCCATCTTTTGCATCAGAACCAAGAATAATTTTTTCGGCACCATATTTTTTAATCCAACCTTCGAACTCTTGAGGATTTTTAACCGCAATAGAACCCCCAGTAACCATTTGAGCACCAGAGTTAAAGGCGATGTTAAGGTCGTCGGTAGTTTTTAGTCCACCGCCAAAATCGATGATTAAATTGGTTTTAGATGAGATGGTTTCTAATACTTTATGGTTGATGATTCGTCCAGCTTTTGCACCATCTAAATCTACCAAATGCAAACGCTTAATTCCATGATTTTCAAACTCTTTGGCTACTTCAAGCGGGTTTTCGTTGTAGATGGTTTTTTGGTCGTAATCGCCCTGACTCAATCTCACACACTTGCCATCAATAAGGTCGATTGCTGGAATTATATCTATCATTGGTTATAATTTTAAAAAGTTTTTTAGAATTCGCTCACCTACCAAACCGCTCTTTTCGATGTGAAATTGAGCTGCAAAGAAGTTATCTTTCTGTATAGCAGATGAATAGGGATGTATGTAATTGGTTGTTGCGGCTGTATGGGCTCCCATTGCCGCATAATAACTGTGCACGAAATAGACATATTGACCTTCAAGAGATGGGTCAAAAATATCGCCTTTTAGATCGTAAATTGGGTTCCAACCCATTTGTGGCACTTTATAGTTCTCAGGGTTTGGTGTTGGAATTTGGAACTTCTTTATCTTCTCATCAAATATACCCAAACACTCTACATCACCCTCTTCGGAGTGACTACAAAGGAGTTGCATACCAATACAGATGCCCAAAACTGGTTGTTTTAGCTCTTTAATCACTTGAGCTAATCCAGTTTCATTTAAGTGTTTCATGGTGCTGCTTGCTTCCCCTACACCCGGGAAAATCACTTTATCAGCTTTGAATATTATCTCAGGATCTGAAGTTATATCAGCTTGAATTCCAACTCGTTGAAGAGCAAAGTCAACCGACTGAATATTTCCTGCATTATATTTTATGATTACAACATTCATCAAATTAAGTATTTAGTAATCAGGAATTAAATATGATTGTGCGATTTTGGTAAACCAATGTTTTACGTTTCAAGTGAGCTCTAACGGCACGTGCGAGAACGATTTTTTCGATATCTTTTCCCTTTTGAATAAGGCTTTCAATGGAGTCGTGATGCGAAATGCGTATAATGTCTTGCTCAATAATTGGGCCTGCATCCAATTCAGCGGTCACGTAATGACCCGTAGCACCAATGATTTTCACCCCACGCTCGTATGCCGCATGATAAGGCTTTCCGCCAGCAAAAGCAGGCAAGAAACTGTGGTGGATATTGATGATTTGCTGCGGGAACTGCTTGATAAAATCATCGGAAACAACCTGCATATAACGTGCTAATACGATGAGATTTACATTGTGCTTGCGCAATATTTCAACCGTTTTTTGCTCTTGTTCCGCTTTCGTCTCAGCTGTTATCGGAATATACTCGTAAGGTATTCCAAACTGATTGGCCACAGCTTCCAAATCGCGGTGATTGCTTATGATAACAGGAACTTTAACCTCCCATTCGCCACCATGAACGCGTGCCAACAAATCATAGAGACAGTGAGATGATTTTGAGACAAAAATAGCCATCCGCGGAATATCGTCTGAGAAATCGATGCTCCAAACCATTTTACAAGGAGCAGCAATGGCATGTTCAAAAGCAGGAGTTATCTGCTCAGAAGTTAGTCCAAAACCATTCAATTCAAATGCAACACGCATAAAGAAGTGACCCTGAATGTTATCGGTATGCTGGTCTAACGCAATGATATTCCCATTGTTACGATGTATAAAATCGGTTACGCGTGCCACTAAACCACGTTGGTCGGGACAGTGAATACGTATTGTTGCAGTTCTGCTTTTCTTGCTATCCATTGAATTGCGATTAATAGTGTGTAAAATTAACAAATTGTTGGGCTTGCCCCC
>JAYVSA010000506.1:0-9227 GCA_043775765.1 Breznakibacter sp.
AGTTTAGCTAAAGAGCGTAAAGGGGTTGTCGGATCGGTTGGTTATGACTTTAATAAGGATGTGAATATTGTTGTTGAGGCCGGTTATCAAGAATCTAAAGCACAATCTATTTTTATGGAGACTCAAATAACGCCACTATCTTCAAGATCGACTAAATCACATTATATAAACGCTACTGGAAAGGTTAAAGGCCTTGATGTAAATCTATCCAATACTGTTGGTTATCAAGATATGTACGAGGGAAATCCATCGTCTGAAGTGTCTTATAATATTATTGACGCTACAGCTGAATATAATTTGGAATTGGGTAATTTCTCACTACGTCCAGGGTTAAGTGTGCAAAAGGCAATGTACTCAGACTTAGACTATGCTGGGGGCAATGGAAAGGGGTATATCAATGCATCTCGTGCTTTACTAACAAAAGCTGGATATTTGAGAGGTGATTATAAGGTTACAGATAAACTACGTCTTATTGGTGCATTGAGGGTTGATAATTACAATATGCCCTCTACCTCTTACATGAGTTATCAGGCTACTGCAACTTATTCTATAAACGATAAAAATTTCATTAGAGCATCTTATGGCAAGGCAAATAAAGGTCCTGTAATGGTTGATTATTATGCAGCGTATCATACTGGTGGGGCTTTTTATACTGGCAATCCAAATCTAGATTTAACCTATAACAACACTGCCGAATTGGGATACAGATGTATGGTTCTTAAAAATTTGAGTGTCGACGCTGAATTCTTCTATTCAGTATCAAAAGAATTTACAGCTTTTACACCTGTTTCAGTGAGTCCAACTACTGGACTGTTAATGAGTTATAAAGATCTGGATTTACAGTCCAATATATTGGGTGGGGCACTCTCTGTAAATTATATGATTTCGTCTAAATATCAGGCTAAGTTATGGTGTGGCTATTCAGATGCTCAGTTAAAAAACTACGATTTGAAGGTAACTCCATTGATGACGCCTTCTGCAATGGTTCCTACAGGGGCTTTGCCAACCTACCAACGTATGGATATGGCCAACCCTCAAACACCTAAATTATATGGTGGAGCCTCATTTATGGCTCAACCGGTTTCTAAGCTTACCGCTAATTTAGATTGTTATTATTTGGGCAAGCACGAGTATGTACATGATTTTGACTCTTATGTAGGTGCTTTATCTACTATGATTCCTGGATTCACAGGAAGTGGTAGAACCAGTGTGGCAGCTCGATTTACTGTTAATTTGAAGGTGAGCTATGATGTTTATAAGCACAATCAGATTTTTGTGAATTGTAGAAATCTTTTTGATAACAAGGGTCAAGAGTTTGGTTTTGCAGATTCTATTGGTGGTGTTTATTTGGTTGGATTGAAAATTGAGTTATAGTTTTTCAAAGTTATAACGTTAGAAGAGCCGATGTTGTGAAATATTGGCTCTTCAAATTTTACCAGCTGTGTCAAAATTCTTCACCAAAAGCTTCGGTTATTGAACCAGTCTAACTCAGATTTCAATACATTTTTAATGTAGACCAACAAGCTAATTTTGTGGGTCTAGTCGCTCGCTTATATAATTATTTATTGAAAGACAGACTTCGGTCGAGAAGTCGATACCGCTTTTGGCTATTATGTCGAGTTGTAAGGCGCTAATGTGGCTGAGATTGGTTTTTGTGGATGCTATTTTTGTGAGCGCATAGATTATTCCAGCATTAAAATTATCGCCAGCTCCAATAGTGCTTATTGGGTCAATTTGTGCTACAGGATACTCTCGTCTGATGTTTTCAAAGTCGAAAATGACATTCTTGCTATTTTGAGTTACCACAACATTCTTGCAGAAGTGTTTCACTTTTAATATTGATTCTTCCAATCCAATTGAGCCATAGATGTATTGCAAGTCTTCATCGGAACAACGAATAATGGATGATTTGGAAAAATTTTCTTCAATATATTGCAGTGTTTCTGTGTCTTCGGTGTGGTCTTTTCTACAATTTGGATCGTAGATAATTGTGGCGCCTCTTCGATGTGCGATGCCTATAAACTCTTTTACTTTGGCACGAAATATTGGGTTTATGGCTAAAGTTGATCCAAAAAGGAAGATGTCTTCTTCTCTAAATTTTGGTTTTTCAATGAGAAAATGACCCTCACCGTTATTTTTGTAAAACTGGTATTTTGCGTCATTTCTATCGTCTAAGAACGCCAGCGCCAGTGTTGTAGAACCATCTCGATGTCGATAGATGTAATTTGTATTTATTCTGTTTTCGTAGAGAAAAGTTGCTATAATGTTGCCAACGGCATCGGCACCTAATTCACTAATAAGATAAGTACGGAAGTTTACTCTGCTCAATGAAACAAGTGCATTGAGTACCGATCCCCCAGGTTTTGCCGAGATGGGGGTATTGTCTTTAAAGATAATATCGAGTAGTGCTTCTCCTAACCCAAAGACTCGTCTCATGATTTGGTTTAATTTTTACTAGAATGCTATTTTACCAGTTTGGAGATGGATTTAAACACATCCCCATTTGCATAACGGCATAATTCAAATAATATTGACTCGTAACTTGAAATAATTATTCCTTCTTGTTTATATCGTTCAATTGCAATAAATTTGTTTTCGGCTGTTCTTGAACTCACACAATCGGCCACTAAAATTGGGTTAAAGCCTCTCTCTTTAAGGTCTATGGCGGTTTGAAGCAAACAGATATGCGACTCTATACCCGCCAAAATAATATCGCGTTTGCCGCTGAGTTCTATTCGTTCTTGAATGGTAGGCTCATCGCAACAGCTAAAAGCAGTTTTTTCTGTGTGTGGATATTCTTTTACCAGTTCGCCAATTGACGGAATTGTTTCTCCAAGCCCTTTTTTGTATTGTTCCGATACAATAATAGGTACTCCCAGTAGCTTTAAGCCTTCTATGAGAATTTTAATGTTTTTTTCAAGCTTCTCAGCCTCAAATATATGTGGGAATAAGCGTTCTTGAATGTCAATAACTAACGCAATTGTATCTTCTTTAAGAATTCTCATGGGTTATTTTTTTATTGTTTACTTGCAGCACTTCTCGACTTGTCGCCCAAATAACCTCCGTGATGGCGTTTTGCGTAATCAGCATTGGAGAAATTAATCAATTTCATCATCATAACCACTAAAACATCGCCTATTACGGTCATTACGGTGGTTGAAGTGGTTGGCGTTAGTCCCAAAATACAAACCTCTGCAGGGTTACCCGTAGGCAAACAAACATTGGCTTCTTTGGCCAGTTGGCTCTCTTCATTTCCTGTAATTACTATAATTGGAATGTTTGGACGAAGGTTGCGCGCTAAACTAATCAACTCAACAATTTCACGTGTTCTACCCGAATTGGAGATAAGCAACATCGCATCGTTCTCTTGAATAACGCCAAGGTCGCCGTGTTGAGCCTCACTTGGGTGTAAAAAAACTGCAGGTGTTCCAGTAGATGAGAAGGTGGTAGCCATGTTCACAGCAATTTGCCCAGCCTTTCCCATTCCGCTTAATATCAGCTTACCTTTAAGCTGATGCACTTGTTTAAGTATAATGGTTGCCGCATCGTTAAAAGCCCCAGAAACAGGGATGTTCGAAACGGCTTGTGCCTCAAGTTTAAGTAATTCTTTGATATCAGAAAGTGTCATCTTTTTCTTTTAATGATTGCATTTATCGGGCAAAACTACAAAAATGGGTTGATTTTATAAAGTATTGAAGTCATTATTCTACTGATTCACATGAAATTGTATTCCAAATTGTTGAAACAGCTGAATTGTAGTTGGCAATGTTGGACGTTTTAGAGATGGTTTTAAATATTTTTCTTCCATCGTTGTAATATTGCGAATGGTAAAACCAAAAGGCTTTAACGCTATTCATATATCTATTTTGCTCAACTTCTTCTTGTAATAATGTAGATATAAGTGCTTTGTGAAGGTTTTTGTATGTGTCGAGTCGTTCCTTCGCTGTAGGCTTAAACCCGTTTATTTCAAGCGCTAAAAGTGGGTTTATGAGAATGCCTCTTCCAATCATCCAATTCTCGATATATGGAAAACGGCTTTGTAAATCGTTGAGCTCCTCAACAGTTGTGATATCTCCGTTTCCAACAATTTTAAATGAGCTTGCTTGATGCACTTTTTCCATCTCGCTCCACCGCACATCGCCTTTGTATTGGTCTGCACCCAATCGAAAATGAATTATTAACTCCTTGATTGGTAAATGGTTAATTAGGGGTAAGAGTGTTGGTAACTCGTTGCAGTCATTTAATCCCAAACGAGTTTTTATGGAGAGTTCAATAGGTAAATTTGCATTAAAAAACTCTTGAAGCATTTTGGCTGTATCTGTGGGGTAGGGGAGTGCGCCGCAACCTTTTTGACGTTTTACGAGCATCGGAAATGGGCATCCCAAATTTAGGTTCATCTCCTTAAAACCATTATCGATAAAATATTTGGCACCAATAATGAGCTCTTCCGAATTTTTTGCAACGAGTTGAGGTATAAGGTTTTGATTGATGTTTAAATGGGCTAAAATCTCTTTTTTATTGGGTGGAATAATCTCTTTATCAAAACTCAACTCAAAGAATGGAGTAAAATATTTATCTATTTTTCCAATGGTTTGGTGGTAGGCCGAACGAAAGAAAACATCAGTGTAGCCCTGAATGGGTGCGAGGTATAGCATTTTGAAAGATCTGTTGTGAGAATAGAATAACTAGTGTACCAAAATGCCTTTACCTTCGCGAATAATTGTGTGTTCATCGGTGGTGCAATCGACTACCGTTGATGCTTCATTGCCGCCATAACCACCGTCTATTACAGCATCTACAAGGTTCTCGAAGCGTTCGTGAATGAGTTCTGGATCGGTAGTGTACTCAATAACCTCGTCTTCGTCTTTAATAGATGTGCTTAAAATTGGGTTGCCGAGTTCCTTTACTATTTCGCGAATAATACGGTTGTCAGGCACACGAATACCAACGCTTTTCTTGTTGTTGTTTTTAAAAAGCTTAGGAATGTTGTTGTTGGCATTTAAGATAAAGGTAAAAGGCCCAGGTAGATGTTTTTTTAGTAATTTAAATGTTTGATTGCTAAGAGGTTGTGTGTAATCTGAGATGTGGCTCAGGTCGTAACAAATAAATGAGAGGTTATCTTTTTTGAGGTCAAGTTTTTTTATAAGAGCAATACGCTCCATAGCTTTGGCGTTGTTGATGTCGCACCCTAAACCATAAATCGTATCAGTAGGGTAAATTACGATGCCACCTTTTCGTAAAATCTCCACCACGCGGTTTATTTCACGGGGATTTGGATTCTCTTCGTAAATTCGGATTAACATATAGTAATTTTTATGCAAAGATAGCATCATTTCTCCGATTTTAGTGCTAATTGCCTTAATCTTATGCTATTTGAAGTTTAAGTGATTTTGAAAATAACTTATGAATGATAAAATGAATGTTCGGGTTCATTAATACCATTTTGTAGAACTTTAATTCTAAAGAGGTTTCTTAGAAAACAAAACTCGCCGTATCTTAAGTCTAGTTTTGATTTGTGGTTGTGTTTTGAGCCTTTTTCAATAAACGAACTCATCAGATTTATAATACGCAAAAAACCCACATTACTGTGGGTTCTTTACTTAATGAGCGAGAAAAAGGACTTAAACCTCCGACCCCCAGCTTGGAAAGCTGATGCTCTATCAACTGAGCTACTCTCGCATTAATACAAAATTGTTTAATTTAAAGAACCCACATTTCTGCGGGTTCTTTACTTAATGAGCGAGAGAAGGGGCTCAAACCCTCGACCCTCAGCTTGGAAGGCTAATGCTCTATCAACTGAGCTACTCTAGCATTAAAAAACTCTCAATAATTAAAATGAGCCAGTGGGGGGATTCGAACCCGCGACCCGCTGATTACAAATCAGCTGCTCTGGCCAACTGAGCTACACCGGCAAGTTAGAATGAATGAGTGGGGAGAGGAGGATTCGAACCTCCGAAGTCGAAAGACAACTGAGTTACAGTCAGTCCCATTTGGCCACTCTGGTATCTCCCCTTAAATTATTTCTAACCTTTATTTTAATTATTAATAAACTCTCAACTTTTTGAGAATTTTGAGCCAGTGGGGGGATTCGAACCCGCGACCCGCTGATTACAAATCAGCTGCTCTGGCCAACTGAGCTACACCGGCAAGTGGGTAAGCTTACTACATCGCACCGCTCAACTCACTACCCTTGCTGCGATCAAGCCCTGGGGGAGTTCATAAGGAGCTGGTCGTATAGGACTTACCCGGCGCAAAAGTAAATATTTTAGCTCTACTTCCAAATTGTTTTCAATAAAAAGAGAAACTTTTTTTTTGCATTTTTTTCAATACTCTAAGATACAAGTTGTTACCCAATGATTTTTTTTTGCATTTTTTACTGCTCTTTTGCGCTTTGCCCGGATTATCTCATTTTTGAATCATCTTTTTGTTGTTCAAAGTGGCTTCATCTCAGCTTTAAGTTGTGCCTCTAAGTTTTAAAATGGATGGGTTTGATATTTTTCATTCGTTTGGCTTACCCAATTAACGGGAATATATGTAGATTTGAATCGAGAAATCGTTGCTTAAGTGTAAGAGTGTGCAATCTCTTACCGCTAACTTTAATAAATCTTTTATAGCCGTTACTGTAATGAACCTATTGGCATCAAAAAAAAATAGTTATATAATTGTCCTTGTAGCTGCTCTTGGCTATTTCGTTGATATTTATGATTTGATACTCTTTGGTATTGTTAAGAATCCTAGTTTAACAGAATTGGGCATAATCTCCAAAGAGGCATTGTTTAATCAGGGAAATTTCTTGCTCAGCGTACAAATGGCGGGAATGCTTCTTGGCGGTATTGTTTGGGGCGTGATGGGTGATAAGCGGGGTCGTTTGTCGACTCTCTTTTTTACTATTCTCATTTACTCATTGGCCAATATAGCCAATGGCTTTGTGCAAAATGTTGAGCAATATGCGGTGTTGCGGTTTATCTCGGGCTTCGGACTAGCGGGAGAATTAGGTGTAGGTATTACGCTGGTATCTGAAGTTATGTCGAAAGAGAAGCGGGGTTTGGCGGCTGGTTTTGTTTCAGGAATTGGCATTGCTGGTTCTGCATTGGCATTTTTAGTTGCCGAAAAGTTTCAATGGCGGGTTGCGTATTACACTGGAGGAGGATTAGGGTTGTTGCTGTTGTGCTTGCGTATAGCCGTTAGTGAATCGGGAATGTACGAAAAGGTTAAAGATGCAGCCGTTCAGAAGGGCAATTTTTTGTCGCTTTTTACTCAGATGAAACGATTTAAAAAGCTCTCTTTAGCCATTATTATAGCTATTCCTACTTGGTATACGGTAAGTGTTTTGGTTATTAACGCGCCATCATTTGCTCAAGATGCACTGCATATTACGGGTGTTATAAAAGGGTCTACTTCGGTAATGCTTCATTACATGGGCGCTGCCATTGGGAGTCTGTTATTCGGATATATCTCATTAAAACTTCAATCGCGCAAAAAGGCTATCGGAATTGCTATTGGCTCTATGGCGTTGTTTACAGCGTTATATTTTGCCTTGTTTAATGCCACTCCTACTATGTTTTATACCGTTGTTTTCGTGCTAGGAATTCCTATGGGTGGCTTGTGGTCTGTGTTTGTAACAATGGCATCAGAACTTTTTGGTACTAACTTAAGATCTACAGTTACAACATCGGCACCTAATTTTGTACGAGGCGCAACTATTTTAATAACCCTGATGCTGGCGTTTTTTAGCTCATTAACTGGCTTGTGGCTGTCGGGTGTGTTGGTAGGAGTGATATTCTTTGCTGTGGCCTTTATTGCTCTGTTTTTTATTGATGAGACCTATAATAAAGATTTGGATTATTTGGAAGAGTAACACGGTTGCCATTGGGCCTCTAACCTCTTTACTTCTTTTATTTTGACTAGAATCTATGAAAGTCATCTTATTTTTCTAATTTCGTAGCCAAAATTTAGTATAGTAATATCATTCAAAAATAATACGTACGTTATGAGCAAAACAATTATTTCATCTTTCGACGATTTAGAAAAGTTAGTGGGTTGTGAATTAGGGGTTTCTGAGTTTTATGAATTCAAACAAGAGCAAATAAATCTGTTTGCCGATGCAACCTTAGACCATCAGTGGATTCATGTGGATGCAGCTAAAGCAAAGGCCGAATCTCCATTTGGCGATACTATTGCACATGGATATTTGACTATTTCAATGCTTCCGCATCTTTGGGATCAAATTGTAGAGGTGAGAAACCTTAAGTTGCAAGTGAACTACGGAATTGAAAAGTTTAAATTTAATCAGCCCGTACTCGTTAATAGCCGTGTTCGCTTACATGCGAATGTTGTTTCGGTAGTTAATTTACGCGGTACAGTGAAGGCAAATATTGGTATGAAACTCGAAATTGAAGGCAATAAGAAACCTGCTTACGAGGGCGAAATAGTATTTCTATACCACTTCTTATAGTGTCTTGAAGTTTTACGATATAAAAAAGGCATCCAAATTGAATTGGATGCCTTTTTTTGTATCGTATTTGTATCTATTTCTAATTTAATTTACTGTTCTTGTAGCTGTAGGCAAAGTATATTGCTATTCCAATGGCCATCCAAGCAATGAGTCGCACCCACGTGTCGCCTGGAAGGGAGAACATTTGTGCCATACATATCACAATACCCGCAATAGGAACAAAGGGAACCCACGGTGTTTTAAAGGGACGATGTAATTCGGGATGAGTCTTGCGCAAGAATAAGATTCCACCACATACGATTACAAAGGCCAACAACGTTCCAATACTTACCAGCTCTCCCAATATATTTATAGGCAATGCACCAGCAATTAATGCAGCACAAACACCCGTAATAATGGTTGTAACATAAGGCGTATGAAATTTCTTGTGCACTTTTGAGAACGATGCGGGTAGTAGGCCATCTTTCGACATTGAGAAGAAGATGCGAGGTTGACCCATAAGCATCACCAACATTACCGAGCTTAAACCGGCAATTGCTCCAATCTTAACAAACAATCTTAACCAGCCCATTCCTGTTCCCATGCGGTCTATGGCCACGGCTATTGGCGCCGCAACATTAAGTTCTTGGTAAGGCACAATTCCTGTGAGCACTGCCGATACGGCTACATATAAAACGGTACATATTAATAAGGAGACCAAAATACCAATGGGCATATCGCGTTGAGGGTTTTTAGACTCTTGCGCAGCGGTAGATACAGCGTCGAAACCAAT
>JAYVSA010000507.1:0-1553 GCA_043775765.1 Breznakibacter sp.
CATCGGGTTCAGGTAAGTCTACGCTGCTTAATATATTAGGTATTTTAGATAACTATGACCAGGGGCAATATTTTTTAGATGACAAACTCATCAATCACCTATCGGAGACGAAGGCAGCCCAGTATAGGAATAATTATATAGGCTTTATTTTTCAATCGTTCAACCTTATTAGCTTCAAAACGGCTTTAGAGAATGTAGCCCTTCCGCTTTATTATCAGAATGTTAGTCGCAAGAAACGAAACATCATTGCTCTTGAATATCTCGATAAGATGGGGCTCAAAGATTGGGCAAATCATACGCCATCGGAACTTTCGGGTGGACAGAAGCAAAGAGTTGCTATTGCTCGTGCTCTCATAGCAAAACCAAAAATAATATTGGCCGATGAGCCTACGGGAGCACTCGATTCACAAACCTCATTAGAGGTGATGGAGATTCTTCAAACGGTTAATAAAGAAGGCATTTCCATGATTATTGTAACTCATGAGCACGATATTGCCGCCCAATGCCACCGCACCATTCACATCAAGGATGGATTAATTGCTAACTAAACCTTAAACTCTTGCGGTATGATTGATTTTTTTAATGAAATAATAGATACAATAAGGCAAAATAGACTTCGGGCAACCATGACGGGGTTTAGTATTGCTTGGGGTATTTTTATGCTTATTGTGTTGCTCGGTGCGGGTAATGGCTTACAGCATGGAATGGAGAATAACTTTAAAGGAGTATCTACAAATGCCATCTTTGTATGGGGTGGACAAACACAAATGGCTTATGATGGCATCAAGCCTGGAAAGACGATTCAATTTAGAAACGAAGATTTTGTTTTGATGCAAAAACAAGTGCCTGGTATTGAAAACATAACTGGTCGTGTGGAACAAACTTTTGAAGTTTCGTATGGTAATGAATATGGAACTACTCAAATTCAAGGGTGTTTGCCAGAAATTAAAGATATTGTAATGGTTAACCAAATTTTGGGAAGACACCTCAACGACGTGGATTACAATGGATGTAGAAAGGTAGCTGTTATCTCTCAACCAGTACGGAAAACACTTTTTGGAGAGGGTGATCCTTTGGGAAAATATATTCGAATTGGAAAGGTCTCCTTTTTGGTTGTTGGCGTTATTGAAAATAAAACGCGCACGGAGGAGAGAGTGATCTATTTACCTCTCACAACAACACAAATAGTCTATAATCAGGGCGATAGAATATCAAGTATTGCTATCAGGACGAATGCAACTTCGGCAGAAGAGGCAAAACGTATTGAGAATGACATTCGTAAGTTTGTTGCTGCCCGTCATCATTTTAACCCAGATGACCGAAGTGCCATAGGAATGTACAATACCCAAGAAGATGTTTCTCGTGCTCAAGGGGTATTTGGAGGCATTCGGATGTTTGTATGGATTATTGGCATTATGACTATTATTGCGGGTATCATGGGTGTGAGTAACATCATGATCATATTGGTTAAGGAGCGCAAAAAGGAGATTGGCATTCGCAAAGCTCTCGGGGCATCTCCATGGTCTATCATCCGCCTTGTTCTTTCCGAAAGT
>JAYVSA010000508.1:0-5728 GCA_043775765.1 Breznakibacter sp.
TGCCATCTTCGAAATAGCGTACATATTCGCCGTGCCACACAATTTGCATGGAGTCTACCTCACTGAATCGAACTCTTAAGGAGGTTTTATTGATGAGGCTTGGAATATTCTTATTTATTTTTCGCGCCATGGATTCTAGTTTGTGGGATTTGAGGTGGCCACTTTCATCTGACATCTGACAACTATTTCATCACCAATTTTCACTTCTGCTCCCAAAAGCGTAATGTTAAAGACTTCTTGTTCAATTTTAATATATGTTTTCAAGTCTTCACCAATCTTTGGTAATCTGTTGATGATGAGGTTATTTACTGCACCAATAAAACCGAGAGGCACTGGTAAACTCTGACTAATAAATGTGAATCCAATGCGTAAAGCAGCCGATTGTGCAATATGTTCTATCACGCCACAATCTTCAAAAAATCCATCTTTGCAGAAGATATTTTCAGAAGTAACGAGTAGTCCGCTACATGAAATTTCGTCTTCAATACCAAAGAACTTATCTACCATAACAATAGGAAATCGTTGAGGTATATAGTTTAATATTTCGTCGCCTTCAATAATTATTTCCTCAAATATTCCCATAAAACACCTTTTTTATTTCGCTTTTTTCTCAATACATCCATCATATCACTCTGAGGATCATCAGGAAACACCCAAGCTTTGCCTGTTGCCAATGCCTCTTTTTTTACTTTTTCTATATCAAAACCATCTGCCATATAATAGGTTGGCGCTAAAAGGTCATCCTCCTTGCTTATCACACCTTCTTGAATGGCAAGTGATTGTAGTTTTGTGCCAGGATAGATTCTCATGCCCCAATAAGGAAAAATAACACTGTAATCTATTTTTTTAGAGTTCTCAATGGTCTCTTTTATAGATGCTTCTGTTTCTCCATAACCTCCTAAAATAAGGAAGTGAGCGTAGTAGATACTGTTTTTAAGGCAGAGATCGGAATATTTTAAAACATCCTCAAAAGTGAAGAGTTTTCCGTAGTTTTTTAGTTGCTGATTGGAAAATGATTCGGTACCAAACTCGATATGTTTGAGCCCCGAGCGCTTAAAAAGTTGGAGTAAATCTTCGGTTAAATTATTAGGTGCAAAGTAGGCTCCCCATTCAATGTTGAGCTCGCTTTTTATCAGTTTCTCAGCTAGTTCAGCGTTGTAACCGTTATGAATATTAAAAACCGAATCGGTAAAAAAGAGATAGTTTACCCCTTCATCCTTTTTAAGTTTTTTAATGTTTTCAATGATTAAATCGGTGTCGAGCGTACGCACTTTACGCCCGTCAATAAGCGGATAGGAGCAGTAGATGCAGTGGTAAGGGCAACCGCGTTTGGTTTGAATGTTGAGCATCCCACTATCTTTCCAATAGTAATTAACCAAGTTTTGGTCGAATTGGGCATTGAGGGTGTTTACGTATTTAGTGTGTGGGTTGCATATATATATACCGTTACGGTAAGATACAACACCTTCGAGGGTTGAGACATCGCTCCCTGCTTCGAGCCCTAATATTAATTGTAGTAGAGACTCTTCGCCTTCGCCAATGATGCCAAAGTTGGGTTTCAACTCATCAAAAAGTGGCTTTGGATAGATAGAGAATGCCGATCCACCAATAAAAAGTGGAGAGGTTGAAGTAGCTCTAATAACAGTAACAATTTCTTTATACCCATCTACAAAACTGCTCAAATCGAGCGAGTTACATCCATCTATGTTTCTGAGTGATAACCCAATATAGCTTGGCTTTTTCTCTTTAATAATTTTTGCAAGTTCTTCGTTATCAACCAAGTTGCAGTCGCACAACTCAATTTCAAATCCTTCCAGTTTTTTTGAAAGATAACTTTGTAAGTACGTGATTCCCAGTGGATAGACAGGGTATGGGACTTTGTGCCGATTTGCTGATATGAGCAAGATTGTTCTCATTATTCCCAAAATTTGTAAAAGTTAAACCACTGCTGAGGGTACTGATTCACAATTGACTCTAAAGTGGTAATATATTGAGTGAGTAACTGTTTTTCTTGTTTTAAGGCGTGTGTGCGGGAGGTAGGTGTTGCTTTAGTAAAATGGAATCGATATTTGCACCCTTTTTCACGCATTGAATAGTAGAAAACAACAGGCACTCCCAAGCGCGAAGCCAATAGAAAGGGCCCCGATGGAAAGTGTGCATTCTGGCCTAAGAATAGGTGTTGCATGGTGTTTTTACTATTAATAAATCGATCGCCCTGAAAACAGACATACTCTTTTGCGTCTATAGCCATTTTTATTTTGAGGATGCTTTCGATGCCATCTTCATTTAAAGCAATTATTTTGTAATTCTTAGTCGTGCTATTTTCTTCTAGTACGTCTTTAATCTTTTGATATTCAGCATCGAACATAACAATATTGAGCTTCGAGCCGTAGTTGCCAAAGAATGGCCCGCCAATTTCCCAATTTCCCACATGAGCGCCAATCATTACCAACCCTTGTTGCGAGTTGAGCAGCTCAATAAATTCGGGATAGTTCTCAAATTCAAACGTAAATCGATCTTGCATCCCGCTTGAAATGGCAATTTTATCAATAATGGTTTGTCCAAAACGATAGTAATGGACAAAGAGCTTCACCACCGATTTCAGGAGGTTGTACTTTAAAATACTCCGGTTGTAATTCCAAATTGCTTTGGTGGCTTTTGGGGCAAATGGAATAAAATATGGGCTCACAAACATCAGAAGAAGATAAGCTGTTCTTACGCCCAGATGCCTGATAGTAAAAACAAAACAGAGATGACCCAATGAGCCACCTCTCGATTTTCCCTTCCATGTAGGTTGCTTAGTTTGCCCCATTTACCTTTGAAATGATTAGATTATAGAAATCTTGAAAGGTTTTAATGTCAATAAAATCAGGGCCTACCAGTGTAATGCCAAAATTTTGTTCAATTAATACAACAACATCAACTAAATCTAAACTATCAAGTTCAAGTGTTTCCATCAACAAGCCATCTGGAGTTATAATGGTAGGATCTACCTCAAACTCATCGGCCAAAACAGAGGCAATTTTTTCAATAATCTCTTCGTTAGTCATTTTATTTTAGTTTTTAAATTTCTTTATTATGAGTGATGAGTTGGTACCTCCAAAACCAAATGAGTTCGATAAAAACATATCGAACTCGAGTTCAACGGTTTTGGTTGGAATATTTAACTCTTCTGAGGCTTCGTCTTTTTCTTCTAAATTGATGTTTGGTGCAATGAAGTTATTATTCATCATCAGTGTAGAATAAATTACTTCGCTAGCTCCTGCCATCCACATTTCGTGGCCAGTCATTGATTTGGTTGATGCCACGTAAGGTTTATGCTCTCTAAAGACGTCGGCAATAGCCTTTGCTTCGTTGAAATCACCCACAGGGGTTGATGTTGCGTGGGCGTTGATGTAGGCAATATCACCTGCGTTTACGTCAGCATCTTTTATGGCCATTTGTAGCGAACGACGTGGTCCGTCTACGTTTGGAACAGAGATATGGTCGCCATTAGAAGAAAAACCATAGCCAATAACCTCGGCTAAAATGGTAGCTCCTCTTTTTACCGCCGATTCATAGCTCTCAATAATCAAAGAAGCTGCTCCACCGCTCGGAACCAGTCCATCGCGGTTTTTATCGAAGGGACGTGAGGCCTTAGTGGGTTCATCTTCGCGAGCCGAGAATGCGCTTAATCCATCGAAACTACCTACTGAATAGATATTTACCTCTTGGGCGCCTCCGCAGATAATGCAATCTTGAAGTCCATTTTTGATGAAGAGATAGGCCATTCCAATTGCATGCGAACCACTTGCACAGGCACCCGAAACCGTAAAGTTCACGCCACGAAGGTTGAAAATTACCGACAAATTCATTGAAACGGTTGAGTTCATCGATTGAAAAATATTTCCCGATCCAATGAGTCTCGTATTTTTCTTTTCGCGCATAGTGTCGGTTCCCTCAATTACGGCAAGCGCCGAACTATCGTTTCCATAGAGAATGCCTACTTCATTTGCGGCAAGATATTCTTGGTCAATACCAGCATTCTTGAGAGCCTCTACCGTGGCTACATAAGCATAATGGCCTTGTTCGGGCAAACAGATCCGACTTCTTCTGTCTAAAATACCTTTTAAATCGGGTACTGTTAATATGCCCGTTAATGATGACCTATAACCCATTGCTTGGCGTGCGGGGTCTATACCAATACCCGATTTTCCGTTAAAAAGAGACTCTTTAACTTCATCCAAATTCTTTCCGATGCATGAGTAGATTCCCATGCCTGTTATTACAACACGACTCATATTATTAGGTATATAATCCTCCATTTATTGAAATAACTTCGCCTGTAATGTAGGACGCATTTTTCGATGCTAAAAATCCTACCAACTCAGCTACCTCTTCCGCTTCTCCAAATCTCCCAACTGGTACATGAGCTTTCAATTGCGATTCATCTAAATCGCCAGTCATCTCCGTTTTGATAAACCCTGGGGCAATAGCATTTACGGTTACTTGTTTTTTTGCCACTTCTTGTGCCAACGCTTTTGTAGCAGCAATGATACCTCCTTTGGCTGCCGAATAGTTGGTTTGCCCCGGCATACCTTTAATACCCGATAAGGAAACGATATTAATAATCCGTCCAAAGCGTTTAACGAGCATGTTTTTAAGCAGGGGTTGGGTAACGTTGAAAAAGCCGTTTAAGCTGATGTCTATAACGTTATGCCATTCTTGTGAACTCATCCAAAGCATTAGGTTGTCTTTGCGAATACCCGCATTGTTGATAACAATTTCAATATATTCGTTGGGATGAGCCGTTTGCCATTCGGTAAGGATTGTTGTTGTGGTTTGTGCATCAGCAACGTCAAAACACATTAACTCGCCGTTTGAACCGTTCTCTATTACGCTCGCTAATGTTTTTTCGGCTTCAGCTTTATTGGAGTTGTAATTTATGAGTATAAAGTACCCCATTTGAGCTAGTTTAATGGATATAGCTCTTCCTATTCCACGACTTCCACCAGTTACTAATGCGTATTTCATTTTATTGTTGCAGTTTTTAGTTTGTTGAATGGTGAGGTTTTAACTTATTCATTGTTAGTTAAAACACACGTTGTTATATTAAGTTTAATTCGGTTTGTTTTAAAAATTCTATCATCTCCCTAATCTCTTTGTATTTTGGTGTATCTTCTTTAAATACAGGTACAAAGGCTCTTATTTGATCATACATTTTTTTTGATGAGTCAGACAAACTCTCTTGAATTTCCAAACAATCTACTGCCTGCACAATGGCCAAAAAGTGAATGGCCATAACCTGAAAAGAGTTCTCTATAATGGTTTTAGCCATAAGAGCCGAGTTGGTACCCATGCTCACAATATCTTGGTTGTCGTTGTTGTTTGGAATGCTGTGAACATACATTGGGTTAGAGAGTGTTTGGCACTCGGCCGTGGTTGATGTAGCTGTAAATTGTGCCGCTTGTAAACCATAATTTAGTCCTAACACACCAAGATTGACAAATGGAGGTAAAATGCCATTTATCTTATCGTGAAACAGATAGTTCATTTGACGTTCACTCAGCATGGTTAGTTTTGTAATGGCAATTTTTAATTTATCCATCTCAAATGAGACGTAGTCGCCATGGAAATTTCCACCGTGGTAAATGCTTTGTTTCTCGATGTCGATGATTGGGTTGTCGCTTACCGAATTGAGTTCGTTCACGAGTACTTTTTCGGCATTCTTCAACTCATCGTATACAGG
>JAYVSA010000509.1:0-3906 GCA_043775765.1 Breznakibacter sp.
TGTAAGTTACTCCTCCAAAAGAGCTTTTGGGAGTTATAAATTTGAACTTAAACTTTCCCGTCTTATCGGTTCTAATTGTATCAATATTAATGGCTTGTGGCTCTCTGATGTTTGGGATACATCGGTAATAGAGTGGCGTTGGGTTGCCGTCTGATGAAACTTGAATTTTAACTATACAGTTTTCCATCTCTATTTTGGTGTACGATTTTGCTGTGCCCTCAATAATTACGGTATCGCCAGTTATGTATAATCCGTTTACAGGCAAGAAGTTGACTTCAAACTTGGGTCTTTTATATTCCTCCACCTGAAAGATCGTTTGGCCGTTATTGGATGCGATAGACCAATCTCCATTTAATCCCCCCACTGGAATAGTAAACATTCCCGATGCCGAACCGAACTTATTTGTAGTAACTGTTTGATTTGCAATGGTTTTTCCATTCATGTCGCGCAAGGTAATGGTCTGTTGTTCGCCAACTTTAGCATTAGCCTTTTTGCCATCTGTAATAAACGTAACTACTTTATAATAGATTGGTTGGTTGGGGCGATAGATTTTGCGGTCGGTAAAGATGAAATCTTCTTGGCGAGCAATGATTTGAGGATCTCTGTTTTGGTAAAAATATCTCTGTTCTTCAGTAAGAATATCGCCATCTACGGTAACCGTATATTGGTAAGATTGCATATTTTCCAATACGTTATTAATTTGAACCTCACCGTATTCGTTGCTTCTAAGCGAGAAGGTAGATGAAGCTCCTCTAAAACTGTATTCTGAATAGGTTGTGAGATTGAATGTTGCGTTGGAAATTGGTTTGCCTGTTTTGCGGTTTAGTAATAAGAATGGATGGCTATTGCTCTCTAAATCAATAATTACAGCAATATTAGTAACTTGAAAGTTGTTGAAGATTCTAATATTGTTTGATTTTGAAAAATCCTTATTGGCAGATGTAATAAGGGCGTAATTGCCTGTTTGTAATGAGTCGAGTGTAAACTTCTGATTATGATTGAGATAGTCTTGTGGAGCGTTGATGTTAATTTCAAATTCTCGAATGAATTTTTGTCTATTGATTATAGTATCAATGTCGTTAATTGTTTTTTTGCTTTTATATATTCGACCATAAATTTTTGTTACGTTTTTTACTTCAAGTCTACCAATTACTTGATTTGAAGATGGGTAAATTTCTTCAATTTTTACATCAATAGATTTTGTGAGAATTTCATTTTCAAGTGCTTTGCAATTTATTCCACCTTCCGATTTCGGGAAAGCCGTATAGCCTTCTTTACACAATTCAAGGGCCTTTTTGATTGATTGAGTTGTTGCATTTGTATGTTCGTATTGTGCAATTTTATATTTTATAAGGCTATATATTGGAAGGTTATTAGAGATACGAGCGAGTTTGTTTAGAGTCTCAATATAAAGGTCGCGATAGGCAAAGTTGATGCCGTCTAAAAATTCTATTCGTTCAAGATCAATGTTAATCGTTTTTTCTAACTCCTTTGAGTTGAGGTTTCTTTTGGTTAATGATTGAATTGCGAGGAGCGCCAAGTAGTTGTTGTTGAGAGAGTCTTTCGATTCAATTTTAAGATTAACAAACTCTTGTGCTGTGCCAAAATATGCCTTGTCGGATGGCGTAAACTCCTCTGCTGGACGCGAATTTAAATTGTTACATTGCCCATATAATTCCACCGCTCTCCATGTTAAGAAGTCGAGAAGTGTATTGTGCAAATTAGATGGTTTCGTGCCTTTTTCTATTATTGCATCCCATTGATTTATAGCTGTTTCTGAGAGCTTGTCGGGTTGAGACAACGATTGGATTAAATGGTTGTTTATCTTTTCAAATATTTGTGCCGAAGTTAGGTTTTCTATCTCTTGCTCTTCTGTTCCATTTTGGGTTTTACGATTGTAAAATGAGTAACGGTTTTGGTTGTAATATTGCAGATAGCTTTCGGCTAACATGGTGTTTAGTAGGTTATTGTAAGGAAACCAGCTGGTTTTAAGTTCTGTTTCCATTTGCTTTATGAAATCAGGAAGCGATTTTTCTTCGTTCATTTGGGCAAACTTCATCCTATAAATGAGCAATTTGGCGCTTTGGTCGGCCAGTTTTTCTTTTGCAAGGATTGATTGTAGTTGAGAAATTGTTTCTGTTGCCGACTCGGGAGTTCTGTTGGTGATACATTGTTCTAGTTTAGCCCAGAGCAATTTTTTGTTCGTGCTTTTGTCAAGTGCTGATAATGATACTGTTGCAATTGCAGATAGCATAAGAGCTAAGAATATTTTTTTCATACGTTCATTTTTTATTGGAAAGGGCAATTTACAAATATCATTCCGAATATGATGAGTGGAAATACAATAGATGCTTATTGATATTTTTGTTACAACATAAAAAAAGCAGTAATAAATTTATCACTGCTTTTCTCTATAATTTTACAACGTTTTGTTAATCTATTAATCGGGTTTCACCCAGTGCCTTTGAGTCGGTTACATATTCAAGCGACCAAGCTTTTTCGGTAGTAAATGGCTCTGTCCTATGAGTGCAGGGAGCGTATTGGCAATGT
Organism: Breznakibacter sp.; assembly: GCA_043775765.1. Lineage (GTDB taxonomy): Bacteria > Bacteroidota > Bacteroidia > Bacteroidales > Marinilabiliaceae > JAGPHP01. The sequence goes on from JAYVSA010000509.1 coordinate 2,551, forward strand.
TTACAATGAGCTGGTTTGCACGCATCAAAATGAACTGTAAGGTCAATTATGTCGGCGTAATTATCGGATATGGCTTTTTTTAGTATGTCGTTTTCGGTATGTGCTTCTTTTATAGATAGATACCATGGTAAAGTTAAATCGCAATCAAGGTGCATGATTTCTCCGTACTTTACAAGTCTTAGGTTGTGAATGTCAATCCATTTCTCTTGACGATTATCCCATAATATTTTGGAAATGTCCGTAATAACGCTAAAATCAGCCTTGTCCATCAATGTGCTAATGGTTTCTTTGAGTATTTTTCCTCCTGTAATAATAATGATAAGACCAAAAACAATAGCAATGGCGCTATCAATCCAAAGTTGTTTCGGAAAGAGAAATAGAAGCCCAAGACCTATAAGCAAACCAATGGTTGAATAGGTGTCCGATTGAAGATGTTTTCCGCCAGCAATAAGAGCAATTGAGTTTTTGTTTTTTCCTACTCTAATGCTGTAATAACCAAGCAGATAGTTGGCTAATCCACCCAGCGTAACGAGTAAAATACCAATATCAAGTTTGTCAACTGGCACAGGCGTGAAGATGCGTTTTATTGCTTCAACAATCATGATACCCCCAGCAAGAATAATTAGAATTCCTTCAATAGACGCACTTAGCATTTCTACTTTACCGTGGCCATAAGGATGGTCTAAATCGCGAGGTTTACTTGCTAAATGGAGACTGTAAAGTGTTATTGCTCCGGCTGTTACGTTAACGATACTTTCAAACGCATCGGTTAAAATACCTACCGAATTAGTGATAAAAAAAGCACCAAATTTTGCGCCTAAAATTAAAATTCCAAAAAACAAGATGCGCTTCTGAATCTTTAGTTTGATGTTTTCGTTGTTTGCTATCATCTGAATATGTTTATAATGCAAACATAGTTATCTTTGGTGGTTGATACAAGTAAAGCTTATTCTTAGATTGTTTGATCATTTCGTTAGTATTTTTTTCGGTTCTATTTTTCTTAACTAATAATCTTTTTGAAACGACTTTTAATATTTAATTCAACCTGTGAATTAGCGGTTGGCAATGGCGATAAAAATTATACGCCCCCCGACTCTTTAATTGGTTTTGAACGAGATTTAGCTCTTCTAATGTTGGTGTTTGCCGATAAGCAGGATGTTGTTTTTGGGGGTAAACATTTGACCAATAATGAGGTTGACTATTTTAATTGGCTTTTCGGCAAACAGTGCTCTTTTTTCGATAAACTGAATGTTTCGGAAGATTACTTGCCTGTTCCGTGGGGCTTTGCGCCCAATCTGTATCCTCTTTTAAATCGTGAAAATATTCTGCTTAATAAGTGCTTTGCCGACTCTCTTT
>JAYVSA010000510.1:0-2982 GCA_043775765.1 Breznakibacter sp.
GTTAAGCGAAAGTGATTAGGTTTTTGCCTGTCATCTCTTTTGGTTGTTCAACGCCCATGAGGTGAAGTAACGAAGGAGCTACATCGGCCAAAACGCCATTAACAACTTTACCTTTCCTGTTTGGGCTTACCCAAACAAATGGCACTGGGTTTAAAGAGTGAGCCGTGTTTGGAGAACCGTCTTCATTAAAAGCAAAGTCAGCGTTTCCGTGATCGGCAATAATAATAACCTCATAACCGTTGGCGGTTGCAGCCTCAACAGTGTCTTTTAGGTTTTCGTCAACCGCCACAACAGCTTTTTCAATAGCCTCGTAAACACCCGTGTGACCTACCATGTCGCCATTGGCATAGTTAAGCGCAATGAAGCCATATTTTTGTTTTTTAATTTCGGCCACCACCGCATCTTTAACTTTATAAGCGCTCATTTCTGGTTGCAAATCGTAGGTAGCCACTTTTGGAGACTCAATAAGGATACGATCTTCGTGCTCATAATTGGTTTCTCTACCACCCGAAAAGAAGAAGGTAACGTGTGCATATTTTTCAGTTTCAGCAATACGCAGTTGTGCAATACCTTTATTTGCAACAACTTCGCCAATAGTGTTTGTTACGTTGTCTTTGTCGTAAAGAATGCCTACGTTTTTAAAGCTCGAATCGTAAGGTGTCATGGTGTAAAACTGAAGTGGAAGAGTTTTCATTCCTTCAGCTTCCATATCTTTTTGGCTCAATACCATGGTCATTTCACGAGCACGGTCGTTGCGGTAGTTGAAGAAGATCACCACATCGCCTGCTTCAATGTTGCCAATTGCTTTGCCGTTAGCGTCAACAGCAACAATAGGTTTAATGAATTCATCGGTAACATCGGCATCGTAAGAAGCTTGCATAGAGGCAACCACATCGGTAGACGGTGTTCCTGTACCATGCACCATTAGGTCGTAAGCCAATTTCACACGGTCCCATCTTTTGTCGCGGTCCATAGCAAAGTAACGACCACAAACAGAAGCCACCGCACCAGTCGATTTTTTAAGTTCGTTTACTAACCCTTGCAAGAATCCTTTTCCACTTTTTGGGTCACAGTCTCTTCCATCCATAAAGGCGTGAACGAAAACTTTAGATAGCCCAAACTGCTTAGCCGCTTCGGCCAATGCGTAGATGTGTTCTTGGTTACTATGTACGCCACCATTGGAAACTAAGCCCAAAAGGTGAACTTTTTTGTTGTTCTCTTTAGCGTAAGTATAGGCCTTTACGAGCTCTGGATTTTTGGCCAATGAGCCATCTTTGCACGCTTTGTTTATTTTTACTAAATCTTGGTAAAGCACGCGGCCAGCACCAATGTTCAGGTGACCCACTTCAGAGTTTCCCATTTGTCCATCAGGCAAACCAACGTCTTCGCCCGAAGCACCCAGTTGTGAGAATGGATATTTTGCCAAAAGAGAGTGCCAATAAGGAGTGTTTCCCGATGAAATAACGTCTGATTTTGATTTGTTACCAAACCCCCATCCATCTAAAATAATTAGCATTGCTTTATTAGTGCTCATATTATTGATATTTAATAAGTTACAATATGTTGTTGTGTTTGCATTAAAGTGTACAAATGTACTTAAAAATATTAGCTCTAAATAGGGTAGTGGTGCAGTATTTTAGTGGTTTTAACTATTGTTGGCTATTTTTTTGCCATTGGTTGGTTCGGTTTATGCTATTTCAGCAATATGTTGATTCTATTTTGGGCGTGCCATCAGGGGCGTCCACTGTTTGTGTTGGTATTTAACCAAATTTCAGAGTCGTTGGTTATATCGCGCTTAGCGGGCGCAACACAGGGGCTTACAGCAAGCCCCATCCGTTAGCTGTAAGCCCTATAGAAAATAGAATCCTCTAAATAATTCACCCCAAAAGAAAAGATTTAAGTAGCAAAAGATACACCATAAAGTGAAATTCACTGATAAATTATCTCTACAGATTTTCAATTAATTACTCTTTTTCGATTTTTTGTAAAGCTCTGTCAATTTATTTTCCCATTCAACAGACCAATCCGATAAGGCAATTAAAGGATCAGCTGTACTGATTCCAAATTCCGTAAGAGAATACTCTACGCGTGGTGGAACTTCAGGATATATTTTCCGTTTTACCATACCATAACTTACCAACTTCTTTAGAGTCTCATTAAGCATCTTTGGTGAAATTCCGTTAATTTGTTTTTGTATCTCACCAGTCCTTTTTCTTCCTTGCATCAATGACATTAGAATTAATAATGTCCATTTATTGGCAATCAATGAAAGTGATTGATTGAGTATACAACTCTCATCTAAATTGGACTTTAATAAAAGAATTTGCTGAAGTTTACAAAAATTTTTATTTTCATTTCGCTTTTTATCCTCCATCTGACAAAATTTATACTTTTAGGTTCTTTTTATACTTTTAGGTGCCTACTTTCAAAAGTATAAAATTACTTATAATTTAGCAACTTCAAACAATAATGTTTGATTTAAAATTAGTTTTTATGAAAGATAACATTAAAGAAAACAATCAAAATCAAGGAGAAATGATGTACGACAAACTGTTAAAGGCATTGAACCAAAATGCAGATGCTGTTATCGAATTATTTCATCCGGAAGCAATCATTGAGTTTCCATATGCAGTTTCATTAGGAACGGCAAGCAAAATGAATTTCAAAGAATGGCACAATTATTTAAAAGGTGGACTTCCTAATATGCCCAATATTCATTTCGATAATGCTCGAGTTTACGAAATAAATAAAAACACATACTGGGCAGAAGTTCACGGAGAAACAAAAGTTCCAAGTACGAACAAAATGTACATTCAAGACTGGGTGATGCACTTTACCCTAAAAGATGACAAATTCAATTTTTATAAGGAATACTGGAATCCTAGTGTTGTAACAAAAGCTTTTGGAGGTGAAGAAGCTATGAAAAAAATTTTCAACACAGATAAATAAAATTTTAACTAAATATGTCTTGTTGGCGGAGTT
>JAYVSA010000511.1:0-2920 GCA_043775765.1 Breznakibacter sp.
CTATTCCACCGACCCCAGAAATGGACGCGCCGCAGAGGCTGGAGGTGAAGATACCTACTTAAGCGGACAAATGGGCTTAAACATCATTAAAGGCGTTCAAACCTCTCCTGTCATTGCCACGGTTAAACATTTTATGTTCGAAACCATTCAGCCAGGCCGAGGAAGCATTAACGCAACTGCCACACGACGAGACGTTTACGAGGTTTATGGCTACCACTTCAGAAAAGCCATTCAAGAGGCGGGTTCACTTTGTATTATGTCATCGTACAACAAACTAAACGGCGTCAAAGCATCCGACAATAAAATGCTCTTAGACACCGTATTGCGCAAAAGTTGGGGATTTCCATTTTTCGTTATGTCCGACTGGTGGTCTATTGGCAACGCGGCCAACGCCATAAAGGCTAGCACCGATCTTTGCATGCAATCTTACCACTACGCCAACGACCTACCGCCTCTAGTAAACAACAACACGGTGGCTGTAGCTTACGTGGATAGCGCAGTGAGAAACATCCTGAGAACTAAATATTTATCGGGAATGATGGATCATATTCCAGCAGGCAATGCAACTAACCTAAAGAGTGCCAACCACGAGCAAATTTGTTTGGATGCCGCACGAAAAACAATGATTTTGCTTAAAAACACAAACAATATTCTTCCTTTAGATAAAGCAGCCAACCCAACAATTGCCTTAATAGGCCCAAGTGCTGCCATTGCTCAAACCGACATTTCGGGAAGCGACTTAGTTATGCCTCCATACGCCATCTCACCCAAACAAGGTATTGAAGCCAAAATAGGTGCCTCCAACGTATCTTATGTAAAGGGATGCGATATTAACAGCACGAGCACATCTGGCTTCACAGCCGCTATAAACGCTGCCAAAACAGCCAACTATGTAATCTTTGTTGGTGGTCTCGATGGCACTCAAGAAGGCGAAGAGTATGTAATGCACTCTGATCGGGTTGGAGGCAAAGTTGAACTGCCGGGCAAACAACAAGAGCTTATCAATCAACTCGCTGCCGTTAATCCAAACATTATTGTGGTAATTAATAGTGGTGGTATTTGCTCCATTCCCGATTGTATCAACAATGTAAAAGGATTAATCTACGCATTTTACCCTGGTCAGGAGGGAGGAAATGGATTGGCCGATGTACTTTTTGGCGATTACAACCCAGCAGGTCGGCTTCCAGTTAGCATGCCTATTAACACCGCTCAATTGCCTACTTGGGATACCAATTTTATTGATGGCTTCAATTACGGATACCGATATTATGATGAGCTGAACCTCACGCCACAATTCGCTTTTGGATTTGGCTTAAGCTATACCACTTTTGTTTATAGCAATATTACAGTCACTCCCTCAGCCAACTTAGGCAAAAATATTACCGTTACGGCAGATGTTCAAAATACGGGCTTGCGCAATGGAGAAGAGGTTGTGCAACTCTATATCAACAAGAATATACACAACCATTGGGCTCCGAAAAAACAATTGAAAGGGTTTACGCGAATAGCGCTTGCTTCGGGGGAGAAAAAAACAGTAACCTTCACTCTCACATCCGATGATCTCTATGTTTACGATGAATCGTCGAGAAAGTATCTTGTAGAAACAGGTGACTATAAGGTCTTTGTAGGTGGTTCGTCAGACAACCTACCGCTCAACGGGCAATTCACCATCGACAACACAACTGCAAAGCCAGATTTGAAAATTGCCAACATCTACAGCTATCCTAAATTTCCAAAAGCGGGCGAAAAGGTGATATTCCTAGCTACCGTTCTCAATTACGGAACCGCTGCTACAACAAAAGGTACTCCCATAAAACTGGTCTTTAGCATTGATGGCCAAATTGTTTCTTGGAACGATACTTTTAGCGAATCTATTCCAGCAGGTGGCATGAAGTTGATTTGTGTTGAAAATGGCATAAATGGCTCCCTAAACTGGACTCCTGCTATAGATGCCGATTACCAACTTCAGGCACGAATAGATGAGACCAACGCTGTAGACGAACATTATGAAGATAACAATAGTGTCACTCAAACATTAACGGTTAAAATAACCGCCAATGTCATCACAGATCCTAATGGCGATAATGTTGCACTAAAAAAACCAGCAACAGCATCATCCGAAGAACCAAATAAATCAACTCCTATCGAAAACATCAACGATGGATTGGATGTCTCTCGATGGTCAAGCGAATTTACCGACAATCAATGGGTTGTGATTGATTTACAAAACAAGTACACGCTCAATAGAATAGACATCTATTGGGAAGGGGCTTATGCATCTCAATACAACATCCTGATGAGCGATGACAATGTAAACTGGACGCTCGTAAAGCAAGTTAAACCAACTACTGAGGGACATCAAGTAACAGACATCAGTGCAACTGGTCAATACTTGAAAATTCAAGGTCTAAAACGAGCAACCCAATACGGATACTCCATTTATGAACTAAAAGCTTATGGTTCACTCGCAACCTCATTAAGTAGCACAAATGGCTATTTAAACAATATTAAAATAAGCCCAAACCCCGTATCAAACACTTTACACGTTGTTTCTGCAACCTATTTGCCCAACACCTTTATTTCATTATATAATTTGGAGGGATGCATGGTGTATGAAAACACAATAAACAGCGCTCAGCAAGATGTTGATGTTAGCAACTTAAAACAAGGTATTTACACACTAAATATTTTCAACTCTACAAATTCTATTTCGAGTAAAATTGTTAAGCTTTAGTAGAAAACTAAATCGGCAAGGTGGTTTAAATCCATCTTGCTGATTCTACCAATTAACTTAAGTAATCTATTCATAATAAATATAAATCATCTATTTTTCAACCGCATTCAAAAAGACAAGCACTTCATAACCATTTTTCAATAATTTTCATATCTTTATAGTATCATCTGCGTCATAAAAAACTGA
>JAYVSA010000512.1:0-4546 GCA_043775765.1 Breznakibacter sp.
TAAACTCAACGAGATATCGTACCATGAAGCCATTGAAATGACCTTCTTTGGCGCTTCTGTTATTCATCCAAAAACTGTTAAACCTCTTCAGAATAAGCAAATTCCACTTCTGGTTAAATCATTCATCGAACCAAAAGCTAAAGGCACACTCATCAAACATAAAGAAAAAGATGCCATGCCTCCAATCTTTATCAAAAAGAGTAACCAAATATTCCTTTCTGTTTCGCCTCGCGACTTTTCATTTATCATTGAAGATAATTTGAGCGATATCTTTGCCCTTTTTAGCAAGCATCGCATCAAAGTTAACCTAATGCAAAATTCAGCACTCAATTTTTCGGCCTGTTTCGATGCCCCTCGTCAACTAGAGGAACTGGTTAACGACCTTCACGATAGGTATTTAGTAAGATATAACGACAACATTGAACTCATTACCATAAGGCACTACACACCTGAGTCCATAGCGCTCATGACAAAAGGCAAAGTGGTTATTGACAGCCAAATGAGTAGAGAAACGGCGCGCTATGTACTAAAAAGCTCTGAATGGAAATTCTAATCTAAAACAGCACGAAAAGCTGTTGAGAATTCAAGGAATTAAATTTCATCTCCAACAACCGAATGGCACATTCATCTGTTACTTAATAAAAAGTTATGTCGAGTTTTGATGAACGTGCCCGCGAATGGGACAAAAATACGGCTCACACCGAAAGGTCGGAAGCCATTGCCATACAACTAAAAGAAATTGTTCCTTTTAACAAACAGTGGAAAGCGGTTGAATTTGGTGCAGGCACAGGCCTTTTGAGCTTTCTCTTGAGAAATGAATTTAAAGAGATTACTCTGCTCGATAATTCGCAAGAGATGGTAAATGTGTGTTTGGAAAAATGCCAATATTATAAAACGCCACATATTAAACCGCTCTTTTTAGATCTTGAGAAGAGTGCTTTTACGGGCAATTACAACTTCATTTACTCGCAAATGGCACTGCACCACGTAAAAGAGGTGAAATCAATGCTAGAAAAACTATCGGCACAAATAAATAAGGATGGCTATATTGCAATTGCCGACTTATACACCGAAGACGGCTCTTTTCATGGCTTAGAGGTAGAAGTCCATAAAGGTTTTGACCCCAATGAGTTATCGGATATTTTAACTAATTTTGGATTTTTGGACGTGCACTATACAACATGTTACAACTTTACGCGTGAGAACGGTAAAACGTATCCGATATTTTTATTAATTGGGCGTAAATCGTAAACAACACTCCGTAATAACAAACCCTCGCGCTATCTTGTAAGATACTCATTGAGCGCACTTACCGCCTCATCCTTATAACTACGGCCAATAGGGTGGCTCTTGCCACGCAACATAACCTCGCCCGAATTGAACGAATCGATCTTATTGAGAGAAACAATAAACGATTTATGAATGCGTAAAAAAAGTCCCTTGGGTAGTCTATCCTCAAACTCATTAATGGTTAAATAGGTCGATAAATCGCGGTCTTTAAGATGTACAATAAGCAAATTTCGCTGACTTTCTACAAACAAAATATCGTTTAAAAGAACTTTCACCAAGCTAGCACCACTTTTAAGGTATATAAAGGCTTCTTGCATAGCCATCTCTTTATAGGTCAGTAACTCACCACCAGAAATTTTAAGGAGCTTGTTAATGGCCTTTTGAAAACGCTCAAAGGAGTATGGTTTTACCAAATAATCTACGGCATCCAAATCAAACCCATCTGCGGCAAACTGGCTAAATGCCGTTGTAAAGATGACTTTTGGAGGATCTGTTAACCGCTTTAAAATCTCTATTCCATTAAATTCGGGCACATGAATATCTAAAAAAAGCAAATCTAAATGGTTTTTTTGAATGTATTGAAGAGCATCCAATCCATTATTTACAACCGTTACCAACTCCAAGCACTCTATTCGAGAGATATAATCAATAATCACCTCTTGCCCAGGAAGTTCATCTTCTAAAACCAAGCATCTAATGCGCTTTTTCTCTTCCATTTAGATATTAATTTTCAACTTAGCCAAATAAATACCTTCACCCAAATGCGTTTTTAGTTCATAACAATCTTTATAAATGATGTCAAGACGTCGCCTTACATTTTGAAGTCCAATACCCGACTGAGTATCAACAGCTTCACTTCCATTAGCCAAAACAGGCACACTATTTTCTACTATAAACTCTATAAAAGTATCTGAAACAGAAACATCAATGCGAATCCACGCCTCATCTTTCGACTTAGCAACCCCATGTTTAAAGCAATTCTCAACAAACGGAAGGAGCAACAAAGGCGCAATATCCTTAGTACCCACATTGCCATACACATTAAAGCAAACATCTACCTTATCGCCATAACGCAACTGCTCTATTTCAATATAATCTTTAACATGCTCTATTTCAGCCGACAACAAAGCTCTGTTGACATTGGTTTGGTAAAGCATGTATCGCAATAAATCAGACAACTTGAGCAACAACGTTTCCGCTTTATCTGATTTTGCAACAATAAGCGCATACAAATTATTGAGCGTATTGAAGAGAAAATGGGGTTGGACTTGATTTTTTAAATAATTGAGTTCGGCTTCAAGTTTGGCACGTTCAAGTTCCTTGGCCTCACTAAAGTTTTTATACCACACCTGTGCCAGTTTTGCACCAATTGGCAGAACGGTTACCGTATTAACATCAAGCACAAGATGCATGATTTGGTAAATATCGAAAAGAGGCAACTTTGGGTCATAAACCGCATTCAAAGGAATGAGAAAAGTATAAATCAAAAGTCGTTCAACCAGAGCAAAAAGAAGAAGATTTACTAAAGAAACCAGAATAAAAAGGGCGTATTTGCGCTTTAAAAGAAGAAATGGAATGGTTAAATAAACATAGATGTAAGTTACCGCCATTTTTGCAGGCAAGAGCGTTAACTCAGTAATGAAAGTAACATCATATTTGCCCCAAATGGAGCCCCAAAAAAAACCAAAAAACAGAACAATAAAGAGCCAATACCCAATATGAATCAGATACTTATGGGCTAATATTCTTTTCACTACTGCGCTTAATGCCATAAAGGTGTTGTTTTTCGCAAACCGCAAATAACTGTTTAGAATTCCAAATTTAGTCTAAAAAAATGGGCGAAAAAACCCCAAAAAGAAAGTCTCTCCGCCCCCAACAAAATATCTTATAACCTATTTTATTTCAATAATTTGCACTGTCTTATTTGGTATTCTATAAGAGCTATCGAGAGAAACACTTTTATCTGAAACCACATCCACGCCCCAAACTCTATTTTTCAAAACCTCGTTAAACCTCTTAAAATCAACAGCCTGAGTTTCAGAGCCATTATTCACGACAACCATAAGTGTTCTTGTATCGGTTGTTCTAAAATAAACATAGAGTTCATTATTGGGTATAAAATGCAGGAGCCCTCCCGCCATTAAATCACTATTAGCCTTACGCCAATTGAGGAGCTTTTGCAAGTAGTTAAAATAGTCGGCTCTCTTACCGCTGCGGCCACTTGCTTCAAAACAATTAATAGAATCATGAGCCCATCCACCCAAGAAATCCTTTCTACGCTGGCCATCGCCCGTGGAGTCATTTGCGCCCGTATAAAGTATTTCATCGGCATAGTAAAGCTGAGGAATGCCGCGCATGGTCATTAAAATTGAGGTTGTCATTTTCAACCGTCCCAAATCTTCACCAAGCGAAGTATATATACGGTTTAAATCGTGATTGGCAAAGAAAATCAAATTATCATTGGCATTAGAATAGAGAAAATCCTGAGCCACAACATCATACAACGCTTTTACAGATCCCTTTTCATCCATCGCCTTCATTAGCCCATAGTGCAGCGGAAAGTCAATCATTGATGGAATATGCGACTCATAGCTTTTGTCGCTCCCATTTTGTTGCCAAGAGCTCACAATTGCAGCAGAACCCTCCCAAACCTCTACCGTTGTGGTTATGTTCGGATACTCCGCCTTAAGTTCGCCCGCCCAGCGCGCCAACATCTGCTTATCGTTGTACTGATACGTATCAAAACGAAGCGCATCTAAGTTTGAATATTCAATCCACCAAGTAACAAACTGCTTTAAATAATTCTCAACCAATGGGTTTTGCTGATTAAAATCGGGCATCACCTGTGTAAACCACCCTTTAATCATCAAATCTCTATCTGCTTTTGAGGCATGAATATCGGGCATACAACTTCCTTTAAAATTACTGCCTGTATATGTGGGCCACTCATTAATCCAGTCTGCACAAGGTTTATCCAAATTGGTAAAATGCTCGAAACCCATCTGATTAAATACCACATCAAAAATCACCTTTATTCCGCGCTTATGTGCCTCTTCAACCATTTTCAAATAGTCTTCATTCGACCCAAAACGCGCATCTATTTTATAATGATTGGTTATTGAGTACCCATGATACGAAATGCCTTTAATGTTATTATCCAGAGTCGGAGTGAGCCAAATAGCCGTTATTCCAAGATCTTTTAGGTAGTCGAGATGCTCAATAATACCCGCCAAATCACCGCCATGACGACCATTCG
>JAYVSA010000513.1:0-2786 GCA_043775765.1 Breznakibacter sp.
GTCGATAACCTACACTTCGAAAGAGCTTCTTTGAATTGTCCTGTTGGTGATGGTACTGGCGTTGTAAAACCGAATAATGCCGACATTCGCAATCCAGACCCAAATGACTGGACAGGATTATCAGGCGTGTGGTGTCCTTCAAAAATATCGGCCGCTTGGGCTCATAAACCACACTATGTATCTTATGTTGATCCTGCAACAGGAGCAGCTAAAAAAATCATTGCTGTTCCAGGCTCCCGTTACTTAGGAACCGAAGATGCTCGTGGTGGCTTTGGCGCCTTAAATTACGATGCTGTTATCAGTCAGCTCGCCTCTAGTAATACCGATGCGGCTCACCCAATATTAGTTGTTTTACCTCATGATGGCGATAATTATGGTGGTGGCACAAACAGTTATTACGACTCAAACTTTGCAAACTTCATTGCTTGGCTTAAAGCAAACTCAGATAAATATGAGTGTACCACAATACAAGATTATTTAGATCGCTTTCCTGTTGCGGCAACAGATATTATACACGTGCAAGATGGTAGTTGGAGTGGTGCCGACAATGGCGATCCTCAGTTTAAGAAATGGAATGCCGATCCGGGCAAATACGTGGGCTCTGCAGTTCCTTATAGCGCTGACAGAAACAGTTGGGGCGTAATGACAGCGGCTAAAAACGTTGTAGAAACAGCCGAGCAGGTTAATGCATCGGCACAAGGAACAAAAGATGGTTGGAAATTTTATTTGAACGGACAAACAAGTTGCTACTGGTATTGGGATGGCACCGAGATATGGGATTCAAACCCTGCCAGAGCAGCTAACATGGCCATTGCAGCATCTAAAGCGGTGGCACAAGGTGGTACCGACTTTACTGCACCTTCAATGTATGTTCCGCAACGTATTCCGTACAATCCGGGCGAGATAGAGTGGTTTGGAACATCTGGGACACCAACATATATGGCTACCGATTTCAAAATATGGACTTATGTTTTTGATATGGCCGGACTTCAATCGGTTAACTTAAAATATCGTGTTGCTACAACCAATAAAATCAATGCCGATAACATGACATTTACTGGCGGAACAAATACTGGTAGTTGGAGCAGTTTAGTCATGACACCTACATCTATTGCCTCTATAACGAGCCCTATTCCTACTTATAAAGCCGATGAATATGGCGCCACCGTTACGGGCATCAAAAACAAAATGGTAGATTATTATGTAGAAGCAATTGACACAAAAGGTAACATCAAGAAATCAGATATCTTCCATACTTGGGTAGGAAACGGAAGTGCTTCTAATCCTAATGCGCCAACCCTATCGATATCACCTGCTAGTGGAACGTATATTGGTGGAACAAGTGTAACGTTAACGTCAAATGGCGGTGCAGCACCAGTTTCTATATACTACACAACCAACGGATCTACGCCAACAGCAAATTCTACGAAATACAACGGGGCATTTTCTGTTACCGTTACGGGCACTGTAATAAAAGCAATTGCTATTGATAACGATGGTTTATCATCGGCCGTAACATCCAATACGTATATAACAGACGCCAATACACAAACGATAAAAGTGTATTTCTATGGCCCATCTTGGACATCGGCAAATGCTTATGTTTGGACAGGATCTAGCACAACCCAAAATGGCGCATGGCCAGGTTCACCAGCAACAAACGAAGGGGGCGGATGGTTCTCTTACACGGCACCAATTACCGTATCGACCTTCAATATCATTTTCAATGGCACAGCGGGTCAAACAGCTGATATTATTGGCGTTAATTCAAACAGATGTTATGTATGGGCTGGTAAAAACACCTTACCAACCCTGGGCGACTGTACAAAATTCACCACCGCACTGTCGGGCAATGAACTTACCGCAGAATCTCTCAAAGTCTATCCAAACCCAATGAGCAGCAGCTCTACCATTGAAATAGAATCTATTAACAACGAGAATTTCGTCCTTAACCTCCACAACATGGAAGGTCGTACTCTGCAAACGGGCCAAATGAACTCATCGGAAAAATGGACTCTTTACCGAAACAATCTACCATCGGGCATATACTTCTTAGAGGTAATAGGCATCGAAAGCGGAAACAGAACGGTGCGCAAAATTTCAGTTAATTAATTACTCATATTAAACACTACTTTAAAAGAGACAAAATGAAAAAGAAATTATTTAAAATTGTTTTAGGCACCCTTTTAGCGGTGATGCCGTTACTTAGCCAAAACATGAAGGCGCAAGTACCTGCAAACTGCGCCGATGTGATGCTGCAAGGCTTTGCTTGGGACTCTTACACGGCATCGAGCTGGACAGCACTAAACACACAAGCTGCTGAGATTGGCGCTTCTTTTGATATGATTTGGTTACCTCCAAGTGGTAATGCTATGACAGCAAAAACCATGGGATATTTACCTGTATATTGGTTCAACCAAAGCAGTTCTTTTGGTACCCAAGCCGATCTTAAAACGTTTATTGCCAATCTTAAAACAAATAACTGTAAGGCAATTGCCGACATTGTTATTAACCACAGAAACGGCGTAAGCAACTGGGTTAATTTCCCTACCGAGACCTATTCGGGCACCACTTACACGCCCAATCTATCTTGGATTTGTAACGATGATGAATGTAAAAACAATGGTTACACACCTACGGGATCGGGCGATACAGGCATGCAATACGGTGCCGCTCGCGATTTAGACCACACCAACTCGGCTGTAAGAGCAGAGATTAAAGCTTATTTGCAGTTTATGAAAACCGAGATGGGATTTGCTGGCTGGAGATACGATATGGTAAAAGGA
>JAYVSA010000514.1:0-6311 GCA_043775765.1 Breznakibacter sp.
TCATAAGTGCTTATGCCGATTCAGACTCTAAGCTTCGGGGATTTAATTCGGGGGCAGTAGACTATATAAGCAAGCCTTTTCAGGCAGAAGAGGTTTTGGCGCGGGTTAAAACGCATCTTAATTTAAGAGAGATGCAGGTGAAATTGGAGATCCAAAATGCTCAACTTGTTACTGAGATATCTGAACGAAAACGTACTGAATTAGAGCTAAGAGAACTTTCAGTATTCAATACAGCCCTGTTAGATTCGGTTCCCGATATTATTATGGAGGTAGATGAGAACAATGTTTATCGCTGGGCAAATAATGCTGGGTATGATTTTTTTGGCCAAGATGTTTTAGGTAAAGAGGCTTCTTATTATTTTGATGGTGAGCAAGATGTGTATGGTCAACTCAAAGCGTTGCGCGAATGTGGTGGTTGTTTGCTTTATATCGAGAGTTGGCAGAGACGAAAAGATGGTGCAGTGAGGTTGCTTGCTTGGCGGAGTAAGCTTATTAAAAGCAATCATCGAGGTGATATTTATACATTGTCTACTGCTCGAGATATTACCGAACAGAAACAGTTAGAGTTGCAGATAATAGAGACAAAAGAGAGTTTTCAGGCGATATTTGAAAATAATGCTACAGCAATTGCCATTATTGAAATAGACACAACTATCTCTATGGTTAACAATGCTTATTGTGAATTGTCTGGCTATAGTTGCGAAGAGGTTGTTGGTATGAGTTGGACCAAGCAGATTCCGCCTCAAGATTTGGACGGATTAAAAGAATATAATCGATTGCGATTGATGAACTCTAAAGATGTTCCTGATAAGTATGAATTTTCATTTTATAGGAAAGATGGTGAAATAAGGCATGCGCTTATGACCGTTTCTATGATTGAGAGAACAAAAAAAATCATTGTCTCCTTTGTTGACATTACTCAACGCAAATTAGCTGAACAATCACTGAAGGAGAGAGAAGAGGAATTTAGAGAGTTTTTTGAGGCCAATCTCGATAGTATTACAATAAGTGGATTTGATAAAAATGGATTCCCGTCTGAATTTTTAGATTCTAACATGAGCGGAGTTCAGTTACTTGGTTTTGAAAAGGATGAACTTTTGAAAAAATCGCCCATAGACTTAGAACGATATGTTTCTGAAGAAGAGATGAATAGGCGACTCAGTGAACTTCGCAATAATGGATTTGTAGATTTTGAAACCAAACTAGAGCATAAAGATGGTCATATAATTGACGTTGAAGTAAAAGTGAAGGTTATAACCTTTAGAAAACAGGTGGCTCTTATGAATATTACAAGAGACATTACTACTCGAAAGATGGTGGAGGCCGAGCTAACCTTAGCAAAAGAAAAGGCCGAAGAGAGTACTATTCGTTTCACCACCATATTTAAGCATGCACCTCTTGGCATTGCGCTCATTGATTCTTATACTGGTTATATTTATGAGGCAAACTTGATGTTTGCAAAAATAGCAGGACAATCAATTAATGATATTCAAGATACCGATTGGATGAGTTTAACGCATCCAGAAGATTTACAGTCGGATTTAGATAATATGTTGTTACTTAATCAGGGTAAAATATCGGGCTTTCAGATGGAAAAACGCTATGTGCGACCTGACGGAACAACTATTTGGTTAAATATGACCATAACAAAATTTCCCCATACACAGGAGTTTAAACATCTTCATTTATGTATGATTGAAGATATTACGGAGAGGAAAGCTATTGAAAAAGAGACAATTGCAAGAAAAGCTGCGGAGGCTTCTAATAAAACAAAGAGCGAGTTTATTGCAAATGTGAGTCATGAAATTAGAACTCCTATGAATGCCATAATTGGCTTTTCCGATTTGCTATCGCACTCCATTACAAACCCGAAACATTTAACCCAACTCAATGCAATAAAAAATAGTAGTCGAGATTTATTAGCCATCATCAACGATATTCTTGACATATCAAAAATTGAAGCAGACAAGTTGGAAATCAGGTACGAACCTGTTAATCTTCGGAATATTTGCCAACAAGTTAAAGCACTTTTCATGGTGAGTGCGCATGAAAAGCAGATTGAACTTCTTTTAGATATAGACCCAGACTTGGTTAATACCATTAAGTCAGAAGAGACGAGGTTACGTCAAATTCTCTTAAATTTAGTCGGTAATTCATTGAAATTCACTGAGAAAGGGTTTGTTAAAATTGAGATTGATCAAACAAGGGTTGACAAACAAACCATAAATCTAATCATAAAGGTTGCTGACAGTGGGATAGGTATTTCTCCCGACAATATTGACTTTATCTTTGATGCATTTAGTCAGCCAATGGGGCAGTCGGGCAAAAAATTTGGAGGCACTGGATTAGGATTATACATTACCCGTAAACTGGTAAATTTGCTTGGAGGAACAATTGAAGTTGCGAGTGAAATTAATAAGGGAACGGTGTTTACAATTATTCTTCCAGACATAACCATAGAGAAAGATGGTGATGAACAATTGGCAAAAGATAACTGGACTTTCGAAGAGATTCATCTCAAGCCTGCCACAGTGCTTATTGTTGACGATTCGGATGTTAATAGAAAACTGTTGGCCGATTTGCTGGCTGTGTATAATTTAACGGTGTTGGAGTCCGACAATGGCGCCGATGGCGTGCAATTAGCAATTGAGAAACATCCCGATTTAATTTTTATGGATATTAGAATGCCCGATATGGATGGTTTAGAGGCTACTCGTCTCATTCGGCAAAATGAGCCTACGAGTAAAATACCAATAATCGCTATTTCGGCATCGCTTCAACTTCGCGAGCTGAAAGATGAGATATCGGCTGTTTTTGACGAATATCTATTAAAGCCTATTTTCTTGGTTGATTTAATAGAGCTGATGAAGAAATATTTAACCGTTGAGCATAATTATGTTCCACATACACCATTAAAACGTGCTAAGTCAAAACAAAATCATATAAGGATTGCACCAGAATCACTGGATGTTTTTAAACATGCTATTCAGCCCTATTACTTAGCTGCGCGAGAGAGTCAACGAAGCGATAAAATGAGGGCATTAATAGAACAATTAGAGCAGCAAAATGATATACTAAAAAGTGATGTTCTTGCTGTATATATTGCCGACATGAGGGCAAAATTAGATAATTTTGAGATTATTGAGTTGAGGCGAATGCTGTTAAAATTTCCTTCGGTACTCGACGAGATGTGATTTTGACAATTATGTGCTTGAGGTGTTTTTGAAAATGCCATGTTCCGTAGAGTCTGTTTTTCTACCCCATAATTTCGTTTTTTAAGTGTAAAAAACATTGCGATTTTGTTAAAAGATGTTGCAATGGCTCTATATTTGACGAAATGCGTTGTTACGATTTTTTATACCAATTTAAAGCAGTATCTTTGCACCTCATTTTCGGGGAGTTACACTCCCGTTGGTTATTAATAATAGTCGGGCATAAAGAAATTTCAGGGAACAAGTCCGGAAAAATCCTTTGGGCTTGGCTGGTAAATTTTTTTTATGCTAAATTTTAGTGAAAGTGGATTAGATCCACAAATTCTCAAGGCAATTGAAGAATTAGGCTTTGAGACGCCTACGCCTATTCAATCGAAGGCAATTCCAACTATTTTAAATTCGGGACAAGACATGATTGCGTTGGCTCAAACAGGAACCGGTAAAACGGCTGCTTTTGGACTTCCAGTTGTGCAAATGGTAGATTACTCTAAACCTGTTGTTCAGGGTATTATTCTTTGTCCTACTCGCGAACTTTGTTTGCAAATTACAGCCGATTTAAAGCGCTTTAGCAAGTATCTTCCTAAACTAGAGGTAGTTCCAGTTTATGGCGGTACTGATATTCGTGCGCAAATAAAATCGTTGCGTGATGGTGCTCAAATTGTTGTAGGTACTCCTGGTCGTGTAAACGATTTAGGTAGCAGAGGTATTCTTAAACTTAACGACGTAAAGTGGTTGGTTTTAGATGAGGCTGATGAGATGCTTAATATGGGTTTCAAAGAGGAACTTGATGCCATCATCGGACTTACTCCGAAAGAGCGTCAAACACTTCTTTTCTCGGCTACAATGGCTGGCCCAATTGCCGATATGGCAGATCGTTATATGGTTGATCCTATTGAGATTAGAGTTGGAAACAAAAACGAATCGACTACCAATGTTACTCATGAGTATTATATGGTACACGCAAAAGATCGTTATGCGGCTCTTAAGCGTATTGCCGATATTACGCCAAATATATATGGTATCGTTTTCTGTAGAACTCGTCAAGAAACGAAAGATATTGCCGATCATTTGATAAGTGATGGATACAATGCCGATGCTTTACATGGCGATTTATCTCAGGCGCAACGTGATCAGGTAATGGCGCGTTTCCGTACAAAACATCTTCAAATACTTGTTGCTACGGATGTTGCTGCTCGTGGAATTGATATTAATGAGTTAACGCACGTAATAAACTATAATTTACCCGATGATATTGAGGTGTATATTCACCGAAGTGGTAGAACGGGTAGGGCAGGACGTTTAGGAACATCAATAGCTATTATCCATACAAAAGAGTTTGGACGTATTAGACAAATTGAAAAAATATCTGCTCGTAAGTTTGAGCGCAAATTGGTTCCAACAGGCGTTGAGATTTGCGAGAAACAACTTTTTCATATTATTGAGAAAGTTCAGAATATCGATATTGAAAATACTCAAATCGATTCTTTCTTGCCTGCAATTCTTGATAAATTTAAAGATATTTCACAAGAAGAACTTGTTAAACGATTTGTTTCTATTGAGTTCTCTAGCATTTTAGATTATTACAAAAATGCACAAGACTTAAATGTTTACAACGTTCACAAAGAGGCGTTTGAAAGCAGAGATGGTCGCTCGGATAGACGTGAGAGATCTGATCGTCCAGACAGACGTGGTGACAGACCAGAAAGAGGTGAACGTCCAGAAAGAGGTGATCGTGGAGGTAACTTCTCTCGTTTGTTTATCAACTTTGGTGACACTAAAAATCTTAGCGCTCCACGCTTAATTGGAATGATTAATGAGCATACAAAACAACGTAATATAGAGATTGGCAAAATAGAGATTCTACGTAATTTTAGCTTCTTTGAAGTTGATAAAGCGTATGAGAACGATGTTGTTAGAGCTCTTAATATGGCTGAATTTGATGGCGAGAAGATTTCTGTTGAGGTAGCAAGTGCAAAACCATCGGGAGAAGGTGATAGAAGCCGTAGTCGTGGTAGAAGTGAAGGTGGACGTAGCGAAGGTGGTTACCGTGGCGCAAGCGACAGACCTCGTTCTGAAGGTGCATCGGGCGGTTACCGAGGTGCAAGCGACAGACCTCGTAGTGAAAGCCGCAGTGAAGGCGGATATCGCGGTTCAAGCGATAGACCGAGAACAGAAGGTGGACGTAGCGAAGGCGGTTACCGTGGTGGTAGTGACAGGCCACGTACTGAGGGAAGTAGCGACAGACCTCGTACTGAAGGCGGATCAACAGGTGGATTTCGAGGTGGAGATCGTCCTCGTACAGAAGGCGGAAGTGCTGTGGTTACCAACGTAAAGAACGTAGCTTCGACAGAAAAGATGCTCCAAAAAAGAGAAGATACTAATTGATGGTTATTTATTGATAGACATTAGTAACTGATATTTATAATTTTAAAGGCTCATTTGAAGATGGTTAATACCTCTTTAAATGAGCCTTTTTTATTTAAGAACATTTCACCCAGCTATTTCCTAAAAATATTTCTAAAATTAATATTTCTTTTAGCTGAATATTAAATCATTACAAAAAATAGATACGTCATTCATTTTTTATTACATTTTTTGCAAATGCTTTTGCATGAGTTCGAGTTCGTGAGCCACATTTTTATTGATGAGTGCTTGGTAGATGGTGCGGAAGAGTTCTTCGCTTAAACCATTGTCTTTTGCCCAAGCGCTAATTTGATCTATCACCACTTTTTGTCGGTCAAGTGCTACCACACTTTCGGGGTCAGATTTGAATTTTACTATTTCGTTGACATACTTTTGACGAAGTCCGAAGAGCTTGATGATTTCGTGATCAATGGTGTCTATTGATGCTCTTACATCTTCAATAGAGGAGCACTGCGTAGGTGTGAGAATTTTCATAAGAGTGTGAGATATAACAAATTATTCAATTTTCATTTTCAAAGATATACTTTTGAAATTAAAATGGTACTTTTGGTTTATATTTTAACCAACCGCAAATAAAATTTTCAATTCAATAAATTTGGCTACATGGAGTTAAAGGAGTTTAAGAAACGATATAAAATTGAGGCAGAACCAGGTGATATTTATGCCGCACTTACC
>JAYVSA010000515.1:0-6332 GCA_043775765.1 Breznakibacter sp.
TTTGATAATTGGAGTGCTAAGTTATCGGGCAAATACATAGAATTCCAATTATTAACTGGCATATCACAAAATCTACCCAATGCTAAATTTAATCCTAAATGAGTCCAACTAGATTTTAACAAGTACCTATTCATTTCATCACGAATTGTTCTATTTACAAAAATAGTATCGTTGGTATAAATTATACCTGATATAGATATATTTAAAATATCGCGAATTCTTGTGGCACAATTATCAAAAAAGAAATCATATCGGTAATACTTATTCCTATCTTGAGCATTTAAAATAAGTGCATGAAAAACGGCGTTAACTTCCTCATTACTAATATTTAAATCCTGTTCACAAACCCATCTATTTTCCAAAATATAACTAGCTGGAAAATAATGAAATGGATAAGTAGATAAGAAATAATCTAACTGCCCTTTAGCAAATTTTGTAAAGAAATTCGGTGTATCAAAGTCAAAAGTACCATAATTAAAGGCCAAATCAATATTATTAGATTCATCTTTAATGCGGATTGCAGAATGACCAAAGAGTGAATATAATTCATCACCTGAACCACACGTAATAAGTGATATAGTAGCCTTACGCGAAAGGGTTACATTTGTAAATAAATCAATGTTGTCAGCTTTTACATATGTAAAGATTAATAACATTATAATTGTATACAGAAACTTCATTGAATTATAGATTTGTAAAGTAATATATTCAAAGATAACAACCTTTACTTATAACTAAAACAGCAAAACTGTCATTGTAGTCCAAAATAAGCCCAATTTTACAAAATTGAGTCAAATTAATACTATATAATCATTTGAAATTCTTAGGATTTAACTCTTCGAATGAATTATCATCATAAATAATAATAATCTTTTTTACTTTTTCTGGATTAGGAATTAGTTGTTGGGATGCGGAGGAGGTTTTTTCCGTATTTACAGGCGGTTTAATTCCAATAACATCAAGATCTGGTGGTATAACTGGAGTAATGGCAGAAATAGGCTTAATCTGGTCAAATAAAGAGGGTACTTTATTAAATTCCCCTGAAATTGGCGATTTAAGAGTGGTTGTATTTGTGCCCTTAACGTAATTCCCCTGTCCAGTAAGCAACCAATCTCCAGAAATATTAGGAAATGCCTCAGTAATCTTTTGCAACAGCTCAAAACTTGGTTTATTTCGACCTGAGAGCAAGTGTGAAATATTTGAAGGTTGGATTTTCAATATTTCGGCAAACTTCGTAGGACTAAGGTTTTCGCGCTCCATTATTATAGATATTCTCTCTCGCATAAAAATTAACTTTTACAATTGTAATTTGAAAATCATTACATTAAATTACAAATATAAAATTACAAATTACTTTCATGCTTTACAAATGTTATGTGGTAAAAGCAATAAATTTTCTTAAATATGATGTTTTTGAAGAAAAATGTATAACAAACTTAAGTATGACATATATAATTCTTTATAAATTAACAGATTATATATTACACTTAAATACTTAATAGCAATAAATACTGTAATATACTGGTTTTAATGTACTTATATTAATATTACAGTATCAGATTTGTAAGATTAGCACCTAAACATTACACTTGTAACATGACTATTTAAATGTATAGATTAAGTAAAACTAACAATCTACTCATTATGTGTATATTAACACTATGTATTTAGATTAATTCTTGCTTTATTAATGATCTACGGAAGCGGTATTCAATGATTTAGGCATTACAATATCATTTTACTTATGTAATCAAATTACATTTCGTTGACTTTACATTTGCAATTAAATCCTATACCCTATCCTATCCATTTTTTCTGCAATAAAAAGCTAATAATTTATTATTTACAAAAAGAAAATATCTTATATTGCCTCTTTGTATTAATTACTTTATATTTTCGTGTAAATCCAGCAAAAAGGTGAAAATTAGAAAATTTCCACCTTTTACACAACAAGTAAAGTTCTTTGTAAATTTGTCTCTTAAACGTCTCTTATTATTGTTAAATAGAATTTACAATAAAATAATACAAAAAAAAAGGACTCAATTTCTTGAACCCTTTTTTTGTATTATTTTATTTGAATTAAAACCTCTTTTTTAAATTTTCATCAAGCGCTTCTAGAAACTGTTCTGTAGTAAGATAATGTGAATCGTTCAAATCCTTACCATAAATTGTTAATGCTAAATCTTTTGTCATTTTACCCTCTTCAACTGTTTCAATACAAACAGCCTCTAATTGATGACAAAAATCTATAAGCTCTTGATTATTATCAAGTTTACCTCTAAACTCTAAACCTCTGGTCCATGCAAAAATGGATGCAATTGGATTCGTTGATGTTGGTTTGCCTGCCTGATGCATTCTAAAATGACGTGTTACCGTACCATGAGCAGCTTCTGCTTCCATGGTTTTGCCATCTGGTGTAACAAGGGTAGATGTCATTAATCCTAATGATCCAAAACCTTGGGCGAGCGTATCGGACTGAACATCTCCATCGTAGTTTTTACAAGCCCAAACAAAATTTCCATTCCATTTTAGAGCTGAAGCAACCATATCATCAATCAGACGGTGTTCATAAGTTATACCAATAGCATCAAATTGAGTTTTGTAATCTCTTTCGAATATTTCTTGAAAAATATCTTTAAAACGACCATCATATTTTTTTAAAATGGTATTTTTTGTAGATAAATATAGTGGCCATTTTTTCGTAATTGCCTGATTAAAACAAGCATGCGCAAAGCCTTTTATGGATTCATCGGTGTTATACATAGCCAAAGCTACACCATCACCTTCAAAATCGTATACATTAAATGACTGTGGAGTCGAGCCATCCTCTGGCGTAAAAGTAATGGTTAGTTTACCTTTTCCTTTTGTTACAAAATCAGTTGCACGATATTGATCACCAAATGCATGACGACCAATACAAATTGGAAATTCCCAACCTGGAACTAAGCGAGGAACATTTTTAATAATTATAGGCTCACGAAAAACCGTACCATCCAATATGTTACGAATGGTTCCATTTGGTGACTTCCACATTTGTTTAAGCTTAAACTCCTCTACACGCTGTTCATCTGGCGTTATTGTGGCACATTTAATACCAACATTGTATTTTTTAATTGCATTAGCAGAATCAATTGTAACCTGATCATTGGTTGCATCTCTATTTTCCATACCTAGATCAAAGTATTTAATATCTAAATCTAGATATGGATTTATAAGTTTTTCTTTGATTAGCGTCCAAATAACCCGAGTCATTTCGTCACCATCTAGCTCAACTATTGGATTGTTTACCTTAATTTTAGCCATAGTTTGTTATTTTTTTGTTATTTATAGTTCAGCAGTTAAACAGATTGATAATTGTTTTGTTCATCGCTAAATTAATCAAAATCTAGATTCAACCGATCTTTAAACTCTTTTAATAGATTATTTTTTTTTACCATATTCTCAAACTTTTCGTTAAGAGTTAATGGTTTAGGAATATCAGCATTTTCTACTACATATACTGATATTTGAATTTGCTTATTCTCAAGATTTACCATTAGATAATTGAGCAATTGGGGCTTTATACGCTCAAAATTTTCTATCTGCAAAGAATTAAACAAACCCAAATGAATTTCTACATTATTCTTAAGTTCTATAGATTCAACACTGAGTATATTAAAAAGCCTAATATCCACTTTTTCATACCTTTTAGCAAAACTATTCCAAAAATACAGTAAATTTTCTTTTGAGAAATTCTTCTCTTGATAAGACTCGACGACAATATTTTCGATTAAAACATTCGAATCATCTAAATCGTCTTCATCTTCATCAACAATTTCTGGAATCTTAGTAATAGGAATATTTACAGCACTTTTCATTGCCCCTTTTATAGAAAAGGAATCCACTTTTTTATCTGTCTTTTGCTGTGTATCGAAATTAAATTTGGTGGTAACGCTGGCTGTATTTACAGGCGTATCTGTTTGTTGAAGCGGTTTATTATTGGGTAAAGATTCAAACTCAGTATCTACTTTTTTTTTTCAAGTAGAAGGCGCGAAAGCCCTAAAAGCGTAAATTCAACGTGAAGCCTTTTTTCTTTAGCATTCTTAAAAGCTAAATCACAATCAGTTGTAAGTTTTAGTGCTTCATACAAGAAATCAATTGAACATAATTCAGACTGAATGTTGTACTTGGTTTTAATAGAATCACCAACATCAAAGAGATTTGACGTTCCATCATCTTTGCAAACCAACAAATCTCTAAAATGTCCTGCCAAACCTGTTATAAAATGGTGTCCGTCAAAACCTTTTTTAAGAATTTTATCGAAAATAAGTAAGGCTTGAACATAATCGGTTGCTAAAAAAGCATCTGTTATTTGAAAATAATAGTCGTAATCGAGTACATTTAAATTTGCAATAACATTTTGATAGGTGATTTGATTGCCCGAAAATGACACAATTTGGTCGAAAATAGAGAGAGCGTCGCGCATTGCACCATCTGCCTTTTGGGCAATAACAGCTAAACCATCTTCATCGTAATCAATATTTTTTGCCCCTGCAACATATTTTAAATGCTCAATTGCATCTTTAATAGTAATTCTGCTGAAGTCGTAAATTTGACATCTTGAGAGGATGGTTGGAATAATTTTATGTTTTTCAGTAGTTGCCAAGATGAAAACAGCGTGTTTAGGGGGCTCTTCAAGTGTTTTAAGAAAAGCATTAAACGCCGCTTGCGACAACATGTGAACCTCATCGATGATATAAACGCTATAAGAGCCTATTTGGGGCGGTATTCTAACTTTATCGATAAGCGTTTTTATATCATCAACTGAATTATTCGACGCGGCATCGAGTTCGTGTATATTATATGATCTATTTTCATCAAAAGCCTTGCAGGATTCGCAAACACCACAAGCCTCATAATCATCTGATACAGAGAAGCAATTGATCGTTTTTGCAAAAATACGAGCGCAAGTTGTTTTACCTACACCACGTGGCCCACAAAAAAGATATGCATGAGCAAGTTGCTTATTTTTAATGGCATTTTTTAGTGTTGTTGTGATATTGAGCTGTCCAACGACCGATTTAAAGGTGTTTGGCCTAAACTTTCTTGCAGAAACTATATACTCCATAATTGTGTTAAAATTCTTGTCAAATATAGGATAATGATGAGTTTATTGAAAGAAAAAAGAGATATAAATTTAGTGTTGATGTGATAAAAGACGGGCAAGTCCTATAATCCTGCCATTTATAATACGCAATTCATTTAAAAGTTCGACATGCACCTCACTACTGGGTTGAGAATTTGACGATTCGGAGAGCAATCGTTTATAATGGTGGACTTCCAAATTATAACCAAAATTATCAGACATTTTTAAAATTTTATCGCTTTTTGATAATTGAGAAATATCCTTAGGAAACAATAAAAATAGCTTATAAATTGATTTATAATGAGATAGACAATAGTTATGGTAATTTATCAACTCCACTAACCCTTCACTTGAAAAAGAAGCATCAAGTTCATTCCACTTTTTGGCAAGCTTAACGATATTAACAGCAACAATATCTGAAATTTGCTCTAACTCATTGATAATATGCAAATAAACAAATATCTCACTAACGTTTTTTCCATTCTCCTGCATCGTGTTCACTCTTAATATAATTTTAGCAATTTCGTCCTTGTAGAAATCCACCTTATCTTCTTGGTTAGCTACCTTTTGCAATACATCATTATTAGATTTGGTTATAAACGGAATAATAGAATTAGCAATTATTTTCTCTGTTTCAGCAAACATTACCCCTATTTCTTTTTTCAATAAGGGCATAAAATAATCGGGATAGTTTAGGATTTCGTCACTCAAGTATTTAAGCCTAAATCTTGGTTTTGGAGTTGGTGTTTTCCAAAAAGCTTGTAAAGCGTTGTAAAAATAATTGGTAAAAGGAAAAATAATAAGCACCATAAGAATGTTGAAAATAGTATGGGCATTGGCAATTTTTCGGGCAATATCAGACTCTTTAGCTGAGATGTGCAACGTCGCTTCAGCCCAATAATCGATAAATATAAGAACTACAAATGCTGTAAAAAGACGAAAAAATGTATTTATAATTGCCATTTTCTTAGCATCCACAGACGATTTTACTGCTGCAAGGTGGGCGGTAGCGGTAGTGCCTATATTTGCTCCAACAAGCATAGGTAAAGTTTGTTGAAAATCGATCATTTGATTATGACCCAGAACTATCAAAAGACCAATGAAACCTGCTGAACTATGGATTAAAGCTGTTATAATAAGACCCGTTAAGATGCCAATTAGAGGATTTTTCAGATATGATATTATCTCTAAAAAAAGATTACTTGAC
>JAYVSA010000516.1:0-8220 GCA_043775765.1 Breznakibacter sp.
TGAAATAGCTGGATCGGGAACGACAGTTACTGTAACCATATTAGTGGTAGTAGTATTACAATCGCTTCCGGAGGCTGTTACCAAGCACTGGTAATTATAATTTCCTGCAACTGTAATTCCTGATACCGAGAAAGAATTGGTTGCTCCAGTACCAGTAGCATTTGAATAGGTAGAACCTGCAGGAGTTCCATTGGCTACAGTGACCCATGTAAAACCAGCTGTAGGATCGGTATCGTATTGCCACTGATAGTTAAGTGTTGGAGTACCACCTGAAGCTACGATGTTCATATTTGCTGAAGTTCCACCAATGCAGATGTCGGCAGGACTTGTTGGTTGAGTGTTAATTACAGGATCGGCCAAAATGGTAAGCGTTCCGGAAGCGCTGTTTATCGGATCACAACCACTACCGGTTGCAGAAACCGCACATCGGTAATAATATGTACCACTAGCAATGTTACCAGTAACAGTGAACGTACTCTGTGAGTTAGGGTTGGTGTAAACAGCATTCAGTGGAGTGCCGTTAACTACATTGTTGAATGTACTACCATCACTTGAATATTGCCATTGATAATTCAAAGAAGGAGCACCTAACGTTTCAACTCGATTTACTGCCTTTAAAAAATTTTGGCTTGCTTTACTCTGGAGATTCAGGAACTTAATTCCAACCATATCAGGGTGAGTCCATATTTGATTGCTATCCTTTCCAAAGGTAGACTGCTCATGGAAGATAGTCTTAGAATAGACACCTGTATTCTTTAAATAGGTACTTAAAAGTTTATGTAGATCACGCTCTTCATACGTTTTAATTTTCGCATCCTTCTTCTCTATAATTGATGTCAATGTAGATCCAGAAAGAATTTCTATTCCAATATTCTGTTCATTTTTAGTTAGATAGTAAGAATAAGTTCCTCCCGATTGTTTAATGCGTTTAACTCTCGAATCGCCAGTGCGAATAAAATCACCTAAAAGTGCTGAAATTGTAGCAGAAGGTGTTTTAGCCGTTCCAAAATCGTAGTATTGGCACTTAACAATATGATCATGAACTTCCATGTAGTTGGTTAGTCCATTGATATCATCTAAACTCTTTAAAATGGCTTCTTTGATGGTCATAAAATGCATTGAATAATTACTTCTTTCAAACTGATAAATAATGGTGATTAATTACAATACTCCCCATTATCTCTTTGATGTTACTTAATGATAACTTTATCAAATATGTAAAATTATATCGAACGATTCAAATCAAACAAACAATAATACTTCCGAATTGAAAATTTTAGAAAAAAATTCATTTTATTATCCATAATTTAATGTGGAATTAGATATAAATAGGATACTAAAAACGAGTGTAAAAGTAGGTGTAAAAAGAAAAATCCCCTTGCAAATCAGTGATTTACAAGGGGATTTAAATTCTAAGTGATCCAGACAGGATTCGAACCTGTGACCCACAGCTTAGAAGGCTGTTGCTCTATCCAACTGAGCTACTAGACCATCTCTTATTGAGCAGTGCAAAGATAGGTATTTTTTGTTATTTGAAAAATAAAAGTGAATAATTTTCAAAAAGCTATCTAACTCACTTGTTTCTAGGTTATTGATGGCATTTAAAAGTGATGCTAATGCTTTATTCTTACGAATTTTGTTGAAGAGAAGCTTAGTATTTTACTATTTCAACCCTTTATAGCCCAAAATAAGGGTTGAATTTTTACTCTCGAGGAGAACTGTTTTGTAGTCGGACTCAAAAATGGTGGCGTCGAGTGTAGATAGTACAATTTTAGTTTTTCCTAATTTCGATTGCACTTGTCCGTACTTTGAAAGGGAGCGGTTCATGGTCCAGTTCATGAGGTCGACATACTGATTGGTATTTTCTTCGGCTTCAAACTTATCAGTGGCTTCAAACCAAGCCATAGAGAGATTGGCGCTAAAGAAATGTCCATCTTCATCGAGCATGCCATCGGAAAAATCTATTTCGGCAGGCCAGTATTTGAGGGCAATAGTGTAGATATCTTTAAAATACATTGTGTTGTTTTTAGTGTGATTGTATTGTTTATACGGGCAGTTCGAGTCCTTTAGCGGTGAGAGTCACGTCTATCCAAATACCTTCGGTAAAGACTTTTACCTTGTTGATACCGTTATTTAAAAGTTCTTGAGCCACGTACTCAAAGCCCAAAATCATTTTTTCTATGTGGTGGCAATCGCTATTAATGGTAATAGGGATATTCCGACTGGCGAGTTTTGGAAACATGTCTACGCTTGGAAAAATTTTCAATCCTCTATCGTAAGCTTTGGTATTTATCTCCACAATAACGCCACTTTTCTGAATCACATCGAGGGTTCTATCAATCTCTTCCACATACCAAGCATCGGTTTCGTTAAAGAGATTGGTGGTTGAGTTATGCATTCTAATTTTGTCGAAATGACCTAAAACGGTGGGCGGATGTAGCCAGAGCATTTCGCGCACCAAATGAAAATAGCGTTTAGCACAGGTTATAAAATCGTTGTTGAATATTTGATTTAACCCATTCAAGAACTCCTCTTCTCCACCATCGAACGACCATGGCTCA
This sequence comes from Breznakibacter sp., assembly GCA_043775765.1. Lineage (GTDB taxonomy): Bacteria > Bacteroidota > Bacteroidia > Bacteroidales > Marinilabiliaceae > JAGPHP01. The sequence continues at coordinate 2,562 of JAYVSA010000516.1, forward strand.
CCATCGGGATATTCATCTACAAAATGAACCGAACCAATGATGTAATCTAAGTTAAAAAGGTTAAAACTATGCGGGTTGATGAGGTTTGGAATATAATCTATTTCTAATGACCTGTATATTTGGATAAAATCGGAGTAGCGTTCTTTTAGAACATCTATTTCGTGCAAATAGTTTGTGAGCCGTTCGCGCGGCATGGTCCACTTTGTGTGAAAAGGCACTGGTGCGTGAGACGAAAAGCCAAGGATTTTGATATTGTCTTGAATAGCTCTATCAACAGATTCCTCCATTGTAGCTCTCCCATCGCAAAACTTTGTGTGGGCATGATAGTTACTCCATCCAATAGTCATTTTCTTGTTTTTAAGTGCAAGATAGGAAAAAGTTCAGGAAAGCGCTTCATACTCGATTGTTAAACTCTGCATTCGAACACTATTACTTAGGACGATTGCAAAAGGGATAGCAGCGGAAATCCTTTTTCTTTACCTCTGAGGCCTCAAGCTGAGGTGGTAAAGAAAAAGATTGCAGCGTATAGCCCGACCCATTGGCGAAATGATTCTGGACGTAGAAGATATAGTGGATTAAGCCAATGGGATTTGCCCAAATATGAATTGAGAAGATGGTTTTTTTCTAATATCTTTAGTTTATAGTAAGGATATATTCGGCCAAAACGACATCGGGTTTGAGGCCTAAGGCTTGGCGTAAACGAGATCGGTTATTGTCGACTGCAGGGGTTGAGATGCCTAGGAGTGAGCCTATTTCGCGCGAGGACATGCCCATTTTGACGTAAGCACACAGTTTTTGGTCGCGCATACTGAGTTTTGGGTGCTTATTTCTTAATTGAGATAGGAAAGTGGCGTGAACCAGTTCGAATTGCCTTTCAAATTCGCTCCAGTTGTTCTCGTTTTCAATTTCGTGGCCAATCTTTTGGATGAGCTTTATCAGTTTACGATTCAGATCGAGCGGTTCAGTAATAGATGAAATACGGGTTAAATTCTCCATGAGCTCGGAGAGGAAATCGTTTTTTTGAATGACGTGAACGGCTAAGCTTGAGAGCTCCTTCTCTTTGTAAAACATTTCGGCACTCAGCTGTTCGTTTTTGAGTTTAATAAGCTCTTTTTCATTGAGTAAGGCTTCTTTTAAGAACTGCTCTTCTTTGAGTTTGAACTCTTTTTGCTGACGCAAAAGAATGCGTTTTTTGAGGTTATTGATATATTTTTTAAATCCCCAATAGCCGAATCCAATTGCGAACAGGGTAAATGCCAGATATAGAAGTTTAACTGGCAACGAACGATACCAAGGCGGATTGACGATAAAACGATATACCAACGGGGCTGTTTTGGTTTGGTACCTACTTTGCGCAAAGACAGAGAACTGATATTCGCCCTCTTTTAAGTTGATAAAGGTGCGTGAAGAGGCCGTTGAGAGTGGAGTTGGTGCTTTATCGTAGCCTTTTAAAAAGGTTGAGTATTTCATTCCATTATCGCTAGAATATGGGGTAGAAAAATTGGCTTCTATGGTATTGTTTTGGTAAGCAAAGTGTGGTTCGAATGATTGTTCGGGTGCATTTTTGTCTTGAAACTGGCAGTAAAAAACGGTGTCGTTAACGCTTTTTAAAGATGTTAAATGAACCTTAAAATCGACCTCTGTATCGGCACTTTTCTTGTGGGTATATTGCACAAATCCCTCTTCGATATTGAGAAAAGTATTGAGTTCGTCTACTTGAAAACTCGATTGAAAAACATCATTCATCTTATTGTGCAGAACCTCAAACGGCGATAAAATATTGGTATAAGTTCCGTCGTTATTTTTCTGAAGCAAGCCGATGTATTCCTTATAAAAGCACCAGATATTTCCAGATCGATCTTGATTTATGCTTAAAGGGAAATTATTGTTTTCAAAATAACCATCGAAGCGCGTATAGCGTTGAGGTATATTGTTGATGTCTAGAGTAAAAAAACCGTTGGCGTTGACAAAGATGTTTTGGTTATCAATTTTACTAAGAGTTAAGGACGATTTATTGTTGGGAAAGTTGGTGAATGGAATTATGTTGGATGATAAAACTTTGGTATAATCTTGATTTAAAACAATTTTAAAAATAGATTTCTCGGTGTGTGAGATAAACAAGGTGTTAGCATCGTCCCACTCTACCATACGCGACAACTCGGAGAATCCCTCTATTTTATTCCGATATTGCCATTGATGATTGATCTTTTCAAGAATTATAAGGCCATCGTAACAGCCTGCGAGAAGGAGGTTTGGATGATCCTTGATTTTTTTAAAGCACCAAACGCCATTGACGCTAGCAGGTGTGATACGGCGAGAGGTAGTGCCATTAATTTGAAAAACGCCAAAGACATGGGCACAAAGCAACGATTCGGAGTCGCTGTAGAGAGACCATGATTGACCTTCGGTGCCTTCTACTCGTTTAAAATCGGCGGGGACTTTTAAGGGGTTGGCGAATGCCTTTTTATCGATTTTATAGACAGACTGATTGGTAGCCAAATAGTAGGAGTCTTGAAAATAATCTAACGCATAGCCAGTGCCAATTTTGTAATAACTTTGCAGAAAAGAGAGACTCGAATTTAAATTAACCTTAGCGATACCGTTATCTAAGCCACACCATATAACGCTTTCTTTATCGACGTGTATGCTCAAAACGCTATTGTTATGCAATCCCTTATCGCTGCCAATTTGCGAAACGAGCTCGCCCTGTTTGTTCACTATAATAAGTCCCATTTGAATAGAACCAAACATCAGATAATCATCTAAATAGAGTGAACCACAGAAGATATTAGCTTTTTTAAGAAGCGGATTAACAGGAACATCCCAAGCTCGGATAGAGTTATTATTGCCAATAAATAGGCCTTGGTTTAATGTGCCAATAATGAACTGATTATTTTTGAATGGCATAATGGAACCGAGAGCTGTGTGCGCAAACTGTTCGCCATCTTTGAGATAGATTAAATTTCCGTTTTTATATTCGAGCAGACCTTTGGCGTTGTCGTGGATAAACAGACGGTCTTTAACTTTATAAAAGCCGTAGAATCGGGAGTTAGAGGGGATTATTTTCTCAAGGGAATCGTTTTTAAAGACACAGATAGCGCTCTCGGAATAATAAAAAACTCGATTATCGAAGAGTAAAACATTCCAGTAGTCGCCTAACGTTTTAAGGGCTGGATTTGAGGCCAAAGAGGTATAAACCAATTTAGACTCTTTATTGTAGTCGAAATAGCCGAGTTCATTGTATCCGCCCACGTAAATACGGTTTTCCTGACGGCAAAGGCAACGGACGATAAATTTCTCATTTTGAGGGTATTTTATCCAACGTGTACCGTCGTAACAGAGTAGTCCTTCGTTGTTTGCCACAAACAGCAAATCGTATTGGTTGTTAGCAATTTTCCAATTTTGGTTGGTGCCACCGTACTCGTTTCTGCTAAAAAAGTCGATTTGAGGCACTCCAACTTTCGATTCGGTGGCGTGAATGGGGTTTAATACTATCAAACAGAATAGCAAGAGAACTACAACTCTAGTCAAACGACACATATAATTGATTTTTGTGGGAGTGCGATATTAACAAATTATAACGATTTGAGCAATTAAAGATTTTAAAATAATGTGAGTTAATGTTGCAGGATAAACGGGAGCAGCGCAAAAGGGATTTGCAAAAAAAAGAGCTAATGGTAAAAAAAATACGAAGAAATTGGATTAAAGGAACAAAATGGATATGAACTATTTTTGCTACCTTTGCACCCTCAAAATATAATTACAAAATGGGCTTTTTAGAAGAGATTGCGCGACGCAGAACATTTGCCATTATTAGTCATCCCGATGCGGGAAAAACGACCCTTACAGAGAAGTTGCTTCTTTTTGGAGGGGCGATACATGTGGCTGGTGCGGTGAAATCGAATAAGATAAAGAAAACGGCTACGTCGGACTTTATGGAGATTGAGAAGCAGCGCGGAATTTCGGTGGCTACGTCGGTAATGGGTTTTGAATACAATGGCTACAAAGTGAATATTTTGGATACTCCTGGTCACCAAGATTTTGCGGAGGATACTTTTAGAACGCTCACAGCCGTAGATAGTGTAATTATTGTGGTGGATGCAGCCAAAGGTGTGGAGGCTCAAACGCGTAAGTTAATGGAGGTGTGCCGCATGCGTCATACGCCTGTAATGGTGTTTATCAATAAGTTAGACCGCCCGAGTAGAGATCCGTTTGAGCTTTTGGATGAGATAGAAGAGGAGTTGAAGATTAAAACGCGTCCGGTTTCATGGCCAATTGGCAATGGCAATACGTTTCAGGGCGTGTATAGTTTGCTCGACAAGAGTTTGTACCTCTTTGCGGCAAGCAAGCAAACATTGGAAGATGGAATAGAGATAAAGAGTTTGACCGATAAGGCTGTAGATGAAACGGTTGGCAAAAGAGCAGCCGATCATTTACGCGAGGAGACCGACCTGATAGAAGGCGTTTATCCTGAGTTTGACCGAGAAGAATATTTGGCTGGGCGTTTGGCTCCAGTGTTGTTTGGATCGGCGTTGAATAATTTTGGTGTAAGGGAGTTGCTCAATACGTTTTTGGAGTTGGCGCCATCACCCTGCCCTACCACCACCGACACCAGAACGGTTCTGCCTACAGAGGAGAAGTTTTCGGGCTTTGTATTTAAGATACATGCCAACATGGATCCGAACCACCGAAACAGAATTGCTTTTGTAAAGATTTGTTCGGGTAAATTTGAGCGCAACACCAATTATTACCACGTTGGTCAGGGTAAAACGATGAAATTTTCGGCTCCAACGGCTTTTATGGCTGAGAAGAAATCGATTATAGACGAGGCCTATCCAGGCGATATTATTGGTTTGCCAGATTCGGGCAATTTTAAAATTGGCGATACGCTTACTTCGGGTGAGAAGATGAGTTTTAAAGGGTTGCCGAGCTTTTCGCCCGAGTTATTTAAATATATTGAGAATGCCGATCCGTTGAAACAGAAGCAGTTGGCCAAAGGTATTGACCAGTTGATGGACGAAGGTGTGGCTCAGCTGTTTGTGAGTCAGTTTAATGGACGAAAAATTATTGGCACCGTTGGTGCACTTCAGTTTGAGGTAATTCAGTACCGTTTGCTACATGAATATTCGGCAGCAAGTAGATGGGAAGGCATTAACCTATATAAAGCGTGCTGGATACGCTCATCGGACAAAGTGGAATTAGAAGATTTCAAACGCCGCAAGGTACAATATATGGCAAAAGACAAGTGGGGACGCGATGTGTTTTTAGCCGATTCGTCGTATATGTTGCAGATGGCGCAAGAGAGTTTTAAGAAGATTGAGTTTCACTTCACGTCTGAGTTTTAATGGATTACAGGCGTTGTTGCTCATTGGAATTATTTAAGTTAAAAATTCTAAAACGACATAATAAATCGCTAATAATTGAGTTACTTTGCGATACCTATTATTAACAAACAACCAATGAGCATCCTTGACATTTTCTCAACCAATTCAGCCCAAAGTTCAGTAGCTGGCAAAAAATTAATTCGCGAAAAGCGTGTTGAAGAGCAAGATTTAGCAACCGCCTACGGCACTGGAAAAATACCAGTATTTGCTACGCCTGCACTTATCAATTTTATGATTCAAACATGTACTCAGCTTATTGAGCCTTACTTGCCAAT
>JAYVSA010000517.1:0-2445 GCA_043775765.1 Breznakibacter sp.
TTATCTTTATTGTGCTAATGATGAATTTACTGGCGAATGGACTGAGAAAGTACTTTAGCCGAAATATTAAAATGAAGTAAAATAAAAACATATACATTAGAATATGGCAATTATACAAGCAAAGAATCTAGATTTTTATTATGGTGATTTTCACGCGCTTAAGAATATAAATATTGAAATAGAACGTAACAACGTAACCGCTTTTATTGGTCCGTCGGGCTGTGGAAAATCTACGTTTTTGAGGTTAATGAATCGTATGAATGATTTGATTGAGTCGTCTCGTTTAAAAGGTGAGTTACTTCTCGATGGTAAGGATATTTACGATAAAAAGGTGGTGGTTAGTGATTTGCGTAAGCAAGTTGGCATGGTTTTTCAAAAGCCAAATCCATTTCCGAAATCTATTTTTGAGAATGTGGCTTACGGTATGCGTGTTAATGGGGTTACCGATAAAGATTTTATCATCAATAGGGTTGAAGAGTCGCTTCAGGGTGCTGCCTTGTGGAGTGAAGTGAAGGATAAGCTTAAAAAATCGGCGTTTGAACTCAGTGGTGGTCAGCAACAACGCTTATGTATTGCACGTGCATTAGCTATGAAACCCGATGTTTTATTAATGGATGAGCCTGCAAGTGCACTCGATCCTATTTCAACGTCTAAAATTGAAGAGCTTATTTTTGAACTGAAAAAAGAGCTGTCTATTGTTATTGTTACACACAATATGCAACAGGCTGCGCGCGTTTCCGATAAAACAGCATTCTTTTATTTGGGCGAATTAATAGAGTTCGATAACACGAAGGATATGTTTTTAAACCCTAAAATTGAAGCAACTCAAAACTACATTACGGGTCGCTTTGGTTGATTTTATATTTCTACTTATTTCAATTTATTTCCATCTATTATTTAAAATTTATGAAACCAATAGAACAAGATATAAAAAGTTTAAAAGGTCACCACGCTCAAATGTGGGAACTTGTTGAAAATCAGGTAAAAAAGGCCTATTTTGCCCTTGACAAAAACGATAAGGATGTGGCTAAAGAAGTGATTACTCGTGAAAAAATGGTAAACGCTCAAGAGTTAGTCGTAGATCATCATTGCGAGGAGTTTTTAGCTCTATTTAACCCTGTTGCAGTGGATTTGCGATTTGTAATATCCCTTCTGAAAATAAATAATAACTTGGAGCGTATTGGCGATTTTGCAGAAAGTATAGCTTTATTTGTTAGTTATCAATTGCAGAAGCCTCTCGATTCTATCCTTGTAAAAGAGTTGCATCTCAAGGAGATGATGGATATAACGACTAAAATGCTTGAAATGGCTCGTACAGCCCTCATCAAAGAGGATAGCTCTATTGCCAACAAAGTATTGTCGATGGATGAAACCGTGGACCGATATAATAAAGCAGCTATTGCCGTTTTAGCAAAATTCATCAATCAACATCCAGAACTAGCCGAAGAGATGCTGCACTTACATGCCGTAATTCGCCGCATGGAGCGCATTGGCGACCGTTGCAAAAACATAGCCGAAGACGTGGTGTTTTATACAGATGCAAAGGAGCTCAGGCACAAAGCATCTCAATAATAGTTTATTCTCTCAATTATATAATAAATGGTGTTTAACAGCTGGAGCATTGCCTCTGGCTGTTTGGTTTATACCTTTGAAGATGCTACCTTTAGAATAATAAAATTAACTATTCTTTATACTATTTAAAAAATGAGTTACCGCATATTATTGGTTGATGATGAGGAAGATATACTTGAATTTGTAAGCTACAATTTGAAGCTTGAGGGTTGGTATGTTAAAACCGCACCCAATGGAACATCGGCAATATCCATCGCAAAAGAGTATCTGCCACATCTTATTTTACTCGATGTGATGATGAATGGTATGGATGGAATGCAAACGTGTGCCGAACTCCGCAAGGTTCCTTCTCTCCATAATACAATTATTGCTATGCTCACCGCTCGAGCAGAAGATTATTCGCAAATTGCTGGTTTTGAAGCTGGTGCAGATGATTATATTGCCAAGCCTATTCGCCCAAAAGTACTGGTGAGTCGCCTCAAAGCTCTTCTCAAACGCATTGATGGGGGTAATGATGTAGCTACTGAAACAAGTGATTTTATTATTGATAGAGACCAGTATTTGGTCATTATCAAGGGTGTTGAAATATCGCTTCCCCGTAAAGAGTTTGAACTGCTGGCGCTTCTTCACTCAAAACCAACAAAAGTATTTGCTCGCGATGAGATATTTTCGGCTGTGTGGGGCGATAATGTCTTTTCTGGCGACAGAACCATTGATGTCCATATTCGCAAACTTCGCGAAAAAATAGGCGAAGAGTACATCTCTACAATAAAAGGGGTAGGATACAAGTTTGTTAATTAATATAATTCGTTTTGCATATAATATTATCCAATGCCTTTTAAAACCCGTTCCATTCAGCTCGTTGCTTTTTTA
>JAYVSA010000518.1:0-9582 GCA_043775765.1 Breznakibacter sp.
ATATCGGCCACTTCTTGCGCTCCAATGGCTGGCGTGCCTACTTCTACTTCAGGGATTCGCGCTAGGTGGAGTAACTCAGCGATCCGAAGTTTTTCGTTGAGATGAAAGACCACTCCTGGCGCTTGTTCGCCATCGCGGAGGGTGGTATCGATAAGGTGGGGAGTGTGTTTCATGTTTGTGTGTTTTGAAAATCTCATATCCGTATGCTCTAGCTTAAAGATTACTGAGGCAAACTTATTATGGCTAAATGACGAGTTCTTAAAAATCGCGTAATCTTTAGCTTAAAGCAACGGAAATGAAGGTTCTGATGTTGTTTATGACGGTGAGTTGAGTAACTGATTACTCCGAGATTTTGTATTTCTCTACCACCTCGTTATTCTCAAGAGCATCGAGTATTTCGTCCATTATCTCATCGCTCTCTACGCCACCATACCATACGTTTTGTGGATGTACTACTACCACAGGCCCTTGGGCACATACGTTGAGGCATCCAGTGCTCGAAACAAGTGCGTCTAAACCTCTGTCGGCAATGCCTTCGGTGAGGTATTGAATCATGGCTGGTGCGTTCTTTTTATTACAAGCACCCTGTGCCGCTCCTGCTATTCGGTATGAGTTGCATACCAGAATATGAAATGTTGGTTTCTTCATTCTATCTTGGTTTAAATAATTTTTAACTGAACTGAACCTCCCCCGACCCCTCCAAGAGAGGGGAGTTGAAAGCATCGCTTCTGCTTCATTTACGCACAACCTTGAGCATTCCCTCGGCAGCTATCGCCACACTTAAAAGCATCGGCTTTTTTAACGGTTTTAATTTGTTTGCCGTTGAATACCGCTTCCAACCCTTCGTCAATGAGTCCAGTCATTTGAATAACTCGAATGCCCGATGTTTCGAGTATGGCGGTAGGGTTGCCACCCACTCCGGCTACCAAAATGGCGCGGCAGTCGCGGAGTGAATCGGCAAGATTAAGCCATCGGTAGTCGCCAGCACCAGCCTCGGGCGTTCTACGTTCGCCCATAAAATGAAACCCGTTAGGTGTTTGTTTGTAAATATAGAGTGCATCTGCCTCGCCAAGATGCATGTTAACCAGCAATCCTTCATGTGTAGCCACTGCCACAAACGGCCTGTCTTCTTCGGGTTTAAGTGGTTTTGAGGCAAACTCTTGCAACATCCCCATGGCTCCTTTAAAATCCTGACCAAGAAGTCCGGCCGCATCGGCACGACAACGAGAGCAGTGCGACATCATGCTAATGTAGTCTTCCGATTGCGCCCGAACCTTGAAAATCATTGCTTTAGAAGGTGCTTCGAGTGTTTCGAAAGCGGTATCTTTAGTAGGCATCACAGGTATGCAGTTCATAACATCGGCACCCAAAGCGGCTACTGTTTTGGCTACTTCTGGAATATGATCGTCATTGATGCCCGGTAATATGATGGTGTTTATTTTTACAGTAATGCCACGTGCCTTTAAGAGCGGAATGCACTCCAACTGATTTTTAAGAATGATCTCAGCAGCTGCTTTTCCGCGATACATCTTTTGCTCGTGGCGTACCCAACTATAAACCTCTTTGGTAATTTCGGCATCTACCGCATTAATGGTAATAGTTACGTGCGTTACGCCCAAGTCGGCAATGCGGTTGATGTACGGTTTGAGGTTTAGCCCATTGGTAGAGAGGCAGAAAATCTTGTCGGGAAACTCCTCTTTAATCAAGCGCATGGTTTCGATGGTCTCTTCTGGGTTGGCAAATGGATCGCCCGGACCAGCAATGCCTATAACCGAAATATTGTCGATGTGGTTGGTGAGTTCTTTTAAATACCCTACAGCCTGATACGGACTCAAGACAGCCGAAGTAACTCCCGGACGACTCTCGTTCACGCAGTCGTACTGACGATTGCAGTAGTTGCACTGGATATTGCACTTAGGCGCAACAGGCAGGTGAACGCGAGCGTGACTGTGTTTTGCCTCTTTATCGAAGCACGGGTGTGCTGGTTTGTCGTGTGTAGTATCCATATCAGTCAAATTTTATATAATCATGTTTCTAATTCATTATTAGGTAGATAGGCCGATATACATTTCCACCTATCTTTAATTACCTCGCAATTCCATTCTACCTCGGATACTTCCTGTTGTTAAAATGATCTACAAGCTCTTCCCCCAGTGTAAGAAAAAAGAATGCAACACCTTTTACAATGGCATGTACCCACGATGCATAAAAGTGAATTACCCTTACCATCAATCTTAAAGAAGAAAAAGCCATTCTTCTTTTACTTACCCTTTCAACTCCCAAAAAAGTAAGTCTCGCAGTTATTGGACTCATAGCGCTTACGTTTTAAAATCTATCAACACTTTATTTAATCATATATACTTATATCCTACCTTCGAATGCTCCTGTTTGTACTCAATCAATGCATTAGTAATTCGGTCGAAAAGTTGCTGGGTACCGTTGTAGCCAATGTGCTGTACGCGCTGACCGCCAAACCTATCATGAATCGGAAACCCAACACGCACAAGCGGAATGCCCAATCTACGCGTGATATAATATCCCTTGCTGTTGCCAATCATTAAGTCGGGTTTTAGCTCATCTACCATGTCGTTGAGCATCTCAAAGTCGCCACCACTAATTACCCTAATGTCGCGCCCTTTAGTAATGCGTTCAATCTCATTCATCAGCATGCCACTCTCGCCACCCGATGATACCAAAATCGTTTCAATACCAATCTCTTCTAAAAACGACACCAAGCCAATGACTAAATCCTCCTCGCCAAAAACAATAGCACGCTTGCCAAACAAGTATTTGTGGCCATCCACGTAAGCATCTACCAACCGTCCACGTTCGCGACTGTAAAACTCAGGCGTCTCACGCCCCGAAAGCTCTTCTAAAACCTTAAAGAACTTGTCAGTTTCGTTAATACCAATTGGCATTCCAATGGTTTTATATGGCACTTGGTGATTCTCTTCGAGCCACGAGCCAGCCGTAAAAATCTTCTTGTTCGACTTCACGCGACCTTTTAAATTGCCCTGATTCAGAACGTACCCAAACTCCAGTGAAGCCTTAGCCGATGTTGTTCTATGTAAATCCTCGGGCGATGTTCCTCCCTCTGGAATCAATTGATACTCTTTCCAATGCGGATTATCCAAGGAGTCGGAGTAATCGGGAAAGAGCACGTAATCCAAGCCAAAGTCGCGTAGTATATTCTTCAAGTGGCGAATATCTTCGGGCGACACAAACCCTGGAAAAATATTAATATGCTCTCCTTTTATTGGCAACTCCTTGGCAAACGCCACAATAGTTGCTGCCACCGCCTCATGAAACCCATCAATGTGCGTTCCTTGGTAGCTCGGAGTAGAGGCGTGCACGAATACCGGTTGTGGGTTCCTGCTATTAACCGCCCGATACTCGTGAATCAGCCCCGCAATATCTTCCCCAATCGTCTCGCTCAGGCACGCACTTGCAATGCCTATCACCTCTGGATCATACTGTTTTATAATGTTATATATTCCCTCGTTAAAATTCTTGTGGCCACCAAATACCGTTGTCTCCTCGCTAAAATTGGACGACGCAATATCCACAGGCTCGCGGTAGTGACTAATCATATACCGCCGAATGTAAGTGGCGCATCCTTGCGATCCGTGAATCATCGGAATACATCCTCTTATACCCTTAAAAACCACACTCGCACCCAGCGGAGCGCATAACTTACAAGCATTTCGGGTAGAGGTAAACGGCGTCAAATTCGGTTTTTCTGCTTCCATCACACTTCGGTTTTTAATGTTTCTTCGATGGGAGTAATTCATCAACCGTGCCAACAAAATCGTACGTCTATTTTTAACCAAACACAACATTGTTAACACGCTGATATTCAGATGCAAAAAAATATGAAATAAATTACCAAATAGAGGGTTGTTGTTGAGAGTAGATGCAAATATCTACATCGAAGTTGTAATTTATGGGTCTTAAATACAATAATGTAGGATTATTAAAGATTTACAATGTGTTTTTATGGGGTGTCATCTGAAAATAATCAAATTATTTTCAGATGACATCTTGAAAGGTTTATCTGCACATCTTGGAGGTGCCACTAGAGGCCGTTTAAATCACTACTGGGTTCTGAGTTCAATCACTAAAATACTCATCTTTGCCCCTGCTGTCGCGCTTTCGCTCCTACTCCTCGCCCCGAAGAAATACTAGTCTGTAAATAAACTCTAGTTCCTAAGCCTAGTTATAGGGTTAAAAAACGCCACCACCAGAAAAATAGTTATCTCAAACCATAACAATCTAATACTAAATAGAAAGTAAAATGACGATATTTAATCTTTTTTAAATAAAATAGGTGTGATTTTGGTTCAATTAAATTAGTTTTTCTTTTTTTTCTATATATTCGTACCGCGAAAAAAAAACATTATTTTAAAACAATTATAAATGATAACATTAGAGACTATACGCAACCGAGCAGGAATATTAGTGGGTATCTTCATTGGATTTGCACTCTTTGCTTTTATTATCACAGACTTCTTAAGTTCTGGTAAATCAATCATGCGAGGAACACAAAGCAAAGTGGCTGTTATTGATGGCAATGACGTTGAAATAACTGAATTCCAAGAAAAAGTTAACTTAATGGAAGAGTTCGCAAAACTCAACCAAAACACTTCATCTTTGGGCGAAGAGGCTACCAATAGCCTAAGAGAGCGCACGTGGGAAGAGCTTATTCAAGACAAATTGATGGCAACTCGCTACAATGAACTTGGTTTAAACGTTACTGGCGAAGAGCTTGCCGATATGACTTATGGTAAGGATGTCAATCCATCTATTCGTCAAATGTTTACCAATCCCGACACAAAACAATTTGAAAAGGATAAGGTTATTAACTTCCTTAAAAATAAAGGAAATGATCCAAAAGCAAGTTTCTTCTGGATGGTTTTAGAACAACAACTTATTCAAGAAAGAACGTTTAATAAATATAAGGCTCTTTTAAAGAACGGATTATACGTAACGAAAAGTCAAGCAGAAAGCGAAGCAAAAGCAAAAGCAAGTAAAGTTGACTTCGATTTTGTCTTAAAAACGTATGCAAGCGTTCCTGATAATAGTGTAACCGTTTCAGAATCTGAAATAAACAGCTATTACAAAGCAAACAAAAATGACTTCAAACAAAAACCAAGTCGTTCTATTGAATTTGTTGCTTTTAACTTAACACCATCGGCAGAAGATCGAAAAATGGCTGCTGATCAGATTGCAAAAATCAAACAGGAGTTTGCTTCAAATACTGGCGATGCATTGCAATATGCCAAATTAAATAGCGACGGGAATGTTGACGCTACAAACTTTTCTATCAATCAAGTACCTCAAGAACTTAGAGCATTTGCAACAACTTCAGCTGTTGGAACCGTTTATGGCCCTTATGAGGAGGGCGAATCTTTTAAAGTAACTAAACTGGCTTCTATTAAACAAATGCCTGATTCGGTTAAAGCACGTCACATCTTAATAAGTGGAAAAGACCCGAAAGCCGCACAAAAGGCCGATAGCCTTATTTCTTTAATTAGAAGAGGTGCAGATTTTGGAACTGTTGCAAGAACCAATTCTGCCGATAAAGGTTCTGCTGCCAATGGTGGTGACTTAGGTTGGTTCAAAGAAGGCATGATGGTAAAACCTTTTAATGACGCTTGTTTTAATAGCTCAAAAGGTTCTTTAACTAAAGTAGAAACTCAATTTGGCATTCATATTATTGAAGTTCTTGATTTAGGAAAGCCTGTTACAAAATATGGTTTTGCAACAATTGAAAAGAAGGTTAATTATAGCCAAAGAACATATACAAGCATCTATGGTAAAGCAACAAAATTTGCACTAGATAACAATACGAAAGAGAAATTTGAAGCAGGTGCTAAAAGAGAGAATCTTTTAATAACTCCTGTTGCAGCACTAGATGCTAATGCAAGAGTGGTTTCAAATCTAGAGTCTCCACGAGAATTGGTTAAGTGGGCTTTCAATGATGCAAAAGTTGGCGAATTAAGCCAGATTAATGAGTTCGGAAATAAGTTTGTGGTTGCTGTTTTAACAGGAATCAACGATGAAGAGTACAAAACTCTTTCGGATGCAAAATACGAAATCACCCAAATTTTAACTAAACAGAAGAAAGCCGATAAAATTATTGCTGAACTTTCTGAAAGCGCTAAAAGTGCTTCAAGTCTTTCTGCTGTAGCTCAAAAAGCTGGTGCTGGGGTTCAAAGTGCAACACAAATCACTTTTGGTAGTTATCAGGTGCCTGGTGCTGGTGCTGAGCCTGCTCTTGTAGCTCTTGCAACAAGCACTCCTGCTGGCAAGATTTCAATTGCGGCTAAAGGCAATAACGGTGTTTTCGTTGTTAAAGTAAACAACATTACTAAGGGTGCCGAAAATACAGATATTGAAAAAAACTACCTGAACCAAACAAATGGTTACAAAGTGGAGTATAAAGCTTATGAAGCCATTAAGAGTGCTTCAATAATAACTGACAATAGAGCTCGTTTCTATTAGTAGTTAATTATAATAGAATCAAGAAAAGAGATAGACTTTGGTTTATCTCTTTTTTTTGACACCAGCAGCATAATAACAGGCATACAAGGCTTTAAGGATAATTTTGCAAGGTAATAGCAGGGTGGCCATAAAAAGGCGCTATTGACTCTTAATGTTAATTGCTATTGGCTATTAATCCTTATGAGGCAAGTTTATCATGCGAGGCTTCATTTAACATCATTTTAAAAGTGTATTAACACCCATTCTGGTGCAAAATAATATGATTCGGCCACAATATTCAAATGAGTGATTTCATTTATTTTTATAACTTTATAAGCATAATAAATTCATTCCTTTGCTATTATGAAGAAGATTATCCACCTCTCCGATTTACATGTTGGGTACGAAACCGATGGAGCTCAATTTCGTAAAATAATTGAGAATATCACCTTTCTTAAACAACCTGCTAGCGATTACGTGATTGTCATCACGGGTGATTTGGTCGACAACGCAACCTTAGAGGCGCAAACAGATGAGGTGCTCGACGCCATAAATCAGCTAAAACTCCGAGGTTATACTGTTTTAGTTATACCTGGAAATCATGATTATGGTACAGGTTCTTGGGGTAATCCAAAATATGTAAAAATCTTTAAAGAGACATTTTACGGAGACCCTAATATTTCCTACCCTAAAATTGATTTGATAGATGAGCTTCTGTTTATTGGTTTAGATTCAACTGCCGACGAGCTACATTGGTACGACTGTATGCTGGCGCAAGGAGAGATTGGTCGCGATCAACTGGAGCGTTTAAAGGCAATTCTCGATGATAAAAAATACAGTAAAACCAAGAAAATAGTCTATTTGCATCATCACCCTTTCGATTTTAAACTTGGTCTTCAGTTAAAAGATCATGAAAAGCTTAAAAAGCTTATTGAGAATAAAATTGATGTCTTACTATTTGGCCATTTACACAATGACGCGTTTAGCGCAGGGAAAGTCTTCAACGGTCATTGGGGTATTCCACGTGCCTACAACGCAGGTACAGCTACTCATAAAAACGGCAATTGTGGCTGTCACCGTGTGCTCGATTTGTCAAAAGATCCTCGTACCGATTATGATGGGCAATTTCTGTAATATCAAAGGCATAAAGCTCTCTCCTCTCTTAAACGGAATCTAGGTTAATAGGATGGAGATACTAGCTTCTTGAACACAATAAAGGCTGTCAACCCAAAGTCGACAGCCTTTAATATTTTACTAGCAATTATTTATTATTTTACTAATACTTTAGTTGCTTTGCCATCAACTTTAACGATGTAAACACCTGCAGTTAATGATTTAGAAACAAATGAACCTTCTGATTTTGCAGACTCAACAGTTACTCCGCTAACGTTAATGATTTCAATAGATGAACCACCAGATACTTTAACAGAAGAACCAGATACTTTAACAGAGTTTTCAGAAACTACTTCAGGAAGTGCAGTTGTAGTTCCTTGTGGATTGAATGAGATATTGTCATAATATACTTTTTGATCTTGACCTGGGATTAGTGGATAAAGAACAAGTTTTACGAACGAACCTTTGCCAATTTGAGATGTGAAATCAAACAACAACTCTTGCCAAACACCTGGTTTTGTATAAGTAGCATTTACTTGCTTAGCGTTATTCGCGTCAATTTCCATTTTAACACCAAATGTTGTTGCTTCTGTGCAATAAACCATAACCTTAACAATACAGTTATCTACAGAAAAAGTAACTGGATCAAGACCCTCTACGGCAAATTCAACATGAGTTCCAACCCAAGCTGGAGCTAATGCAGTTGCTTCGAATGATCCACAATTGGCTGATGTGTTTATTCCACTTACATTTGGATTTGCTTGAGGAAAATCTTTTACAGGAAGAGTTGTTGTTTCATCATTCCAGTTGTTCCAAAGCCACGCGTTTCCAACTGTTTCAAAGTCAATAGTTGCTTGTGCTTGCGCAACTCCACTTCCTACAACTGCTACTGCAGCTAACATGAAAAATTTAGTAATTGTTTTCATAAATTTTAAAAAATTAGTTAATGTTTAATAAAAAATTAGAATTAAGATTTTTTGTTTTTAACTGCTGTAGTGAAACAATTAAAACATGTCACAAACGTACTTAACTTCTAAAAATTGAAATTATTAACCAACCCTACGCTAGCTTTCTGAAACAAGACTACACCTCTACATCAAAAAAAAACAGCATACTCATTTATACTGCAACATGTATTTTTATAGACATAATCTACTTATAATAAGATGATTGCTGTTTGATGAGATTTGATGAAATAATATTTTGTCTTTATATGGGGTATAAATTTATTTTTAAAATATGGATAAAATACATAGTATTTCATCGCTTCAATTACAACACCTCACACTCTATAATAGTGCCTTATTTTTGGTATTTGTGAAAATGAACCTATATAAAAAATCAAAAATTCATCAATCCATCTTCAAATATTCAATAGTTTACATTCTAAATATTAACATTTTTTAAAGTTTGGGGTGTCGAAAGTGTAAAATTGTAAAAAAACACTTATGGTTATCGCAATCTTAAGTAGCATTTCACCAAAATAACGCATATCAGTAATATATATATTGGCCTTAAAACAAGAGTGTTGCAAGCGTCAAATCGCCAAAAACAATTCACAGAAAGTGATTTCAAATTACTATTTATGGTTTGCCTCCTTGCCTTTTTTATTAATTAATAACATTGCGATACAAAACGGTAGTTCAGGTTTATATCAATTATCTTATTTAAATAATAATGCAAATGAAACGCTATTTACTCTTATTCATCACCACACTACTTATTTATAGTAGTGCAATGGCGCAACTATCATCGGTGCCATCTCCAATAATCGCATCGACACAAGCTAAAATCATTTACGCTAGTGGCGGTTCAGGTCCTTTTTACATCTATTCCTGGGCAAAAGCCGGTGCAACTGATAAAGCTGCTGTTGCATGGAATTCCAACATTGTAGACGCCTATAAATTAAACAATGACGGAAATGGCTCTTATTCATTTACAATTGCTTCGTTAAAAACTTTTTATAGTTTATCTGATGCAGAATTA
>JAYVSA010000519.1:0-9726 GCA_043775765.1 Breznakibacter sp.
TGTAAGTCGTTGGTTGTGAGTACTCCAAAGATAAAAGGTATAGCGTATTGTAGGTTTAATTGAGTTATTCCTTGTGTTACGCCACTACAAACATAGTCGAAATGAGGGGTGTCACCTTGAATCACACATCCTAAGCAAATCACGGCATCCACATCGGTGTTGTCGGCCAATAGCTTGCCTCCCTTTGTGAGTTCGAAAGTGCCAGGTACATATTTCTTAATTATATTTTCTTCTTTAACACCATGCTTTATAAGCGTATTATAGGCTCCCAGATATAACGCTTCTGTAATTTCCGGATTCCACTCGGCAACTACGATGCCAATTTTCATGCCTTCTGCATTTGGAACATCTTGAATGTTATAGTCTGAAAGGTTTTTTAAACTTGTTGCCATATTTTATTTTATTTATTGTTACACTTTAATTTAAACAAAATGAGGTTGCTCTAATAAGAACAACCTCAGGTGTTGAATGTTTTGTATAATTACTTTTGAAGAGAAACTGTTACTCGTGTAATGTATTTATCAATAAGAGTATATTCAGCACTTTTCTTGTATTGATCTTTAATTGCAGTATAACTTTCTAATGCATCTTTTTGTTTTCCCATCTCTTCTTGTAAAAGTCCTAGTTTCATTAAGTAGGTAGGAGCTGTGAACTCATCTTTGGTTGCAATCGCATCTTCGTAATAGCTAATAGCTTTCTCTTTATTTCCTAACTCCAAGTAAGCATCACCAGTAGCACCTGTTGCTATTGATTGAACCATCGCATCGTCTGTTGAGAAATCTTTTAAGTAGTCTATTGCTTTTTGGAAGTTACCTAAGTGTAAGTAAGAAATTCCAGCATAATAATTTGCAAGCTTGCCAGCCTTCGAAGAGCTGTATTTACGTGCTATTTCAATAAAACCAGGACTCATTCCATCGCCATTGAGCGCTAATTTAAAGCTGTCTTTTTCAAAATAAGACTGTGCTCTAAAACTAACCTTTTGACTTTGTAACTCTTGAGGCTGATAATAATATATCTTCATCATCCAATAACCCCCAATAAGAAGTATTACTCCTAATACGAGGTACGAGAGATTTTTTTGATTTCTTTCAATAAAGTGTTCTGCATTACTCAATGCCGATTCTACACTTTGTAAATTCTCTTCTACTTTTGTTGTTTTTTTATCTGTTGACATATAGTTTTTCGTTTTTTTGTTCTTAGGATGGCAAATGTAGTAGTTTTGATATTAATATAAAAGGTGTGTTGTTATTTTTTATTAAAAAAATACAAATTGGCTTCTAGCCATTGCTTATATTGTTGTAACTACCATGTCTTTAACTCTATAAACTTACTAAAAACAGTTATATTTGTTCTTCTTTTATTCTGAATTTTTATTATCTCACTTCTGTTTTTAGTTAAACTGTATAGTCTAATACTATGATTTCATATTTTCGATTTATAATTCTATTTCTCTTATTTGTTTTACCTGTTAATTTTGCTTTTTCTCAATCGACATATAATGACGAGCTGAATAATAAGGAGTACGATAAGGTTGAACATAAACTGTTGCGCGATTATAGCAAGATTCCAGATGATTTAATGGTCAATTTTGATATGTCTATCCTCTTTAATATGTCTGATTATAAGAATTTTAATCCAGATACGGCTTATTATTTTGGAAAACGAACAGAAAAAATCTATAACGGTTTACCTCAAAAGCAACGCGAGAAGCTCATTCGGAATTCTATCTATCTGAGTGTTATTCGAGATCAGATTTTAAAAGTATGTGCTTCGCTTTATGATAAATACGCCGAGAAAAATACAGTAGAGTCTTTTAATTACTTTCTTGATACGTACCGAGATTCTCCAGATCTTCTCCAGAAGGCGACGGAGGCACGAAATGCGCTTGCATTTTCACTAGTTCAAATGAATCCGACAATAGATAAATATCAACAATTTATAGCCATCTATCCAAAATCCATTCAGCTGAAAGACGCTATCGTGTTGCGTGATTCGATGGAATATGCCTTAGCTGCCAAGAGCAATAAAGCTCTCGAATATCAAAAATTTATTACAAAACATCAATCAAGCATTCTCCTTCAAGAGGCGCGATTGGCTTACGATAAAACACTGTTTTTGGAAAGTGTTAACTGTAAAAATGTAGTTCAAATTATTGACTTTGCCTCAAAAAATCAAAAAAGCAGCTATTTGCCAGCTATATTTGATTCGCTATTTCACGTATCAATCAATAATGACTCTTATGAAGGATTGAAGTTTTATGTCGAAAATTGTGCCGAGGGTAAATACATTAACGATGCTTGGAAAAAGTTTTATTCAATATTTACCCAAGATGGTTATATTGAAACGTATGATTTTTTTCAGAGTAACTACCAGAACAGATTTCCTTTTATGTCTCAATTTCAAAGCGATTATGATGCTGCTGTTTTAGGGCGCTCGCTTGATTTAGATAATGGATATGATGCAAAAAAGGACTCTCTCTACTGGAAATATATGAGGTTGGCCTCTCAAAAAGACTATGCCTTTAGAGCATTACAAGTTCTAATTGCGCCCGCTGTAAAGGCAAAAAAATGGACTGATGCTCAACTAATTATTGAGAATGCGATGACTATTTTTGGTGCACAAAACAAATTTGTTTCTCAGCTTTATGATATTCTTAAAGCACCGCTCGATGGAATTAAGGTCGAATCGTTGGGGAATAATGTCAATAGCAGTGCTGGTAGCGAATATGTTCCAATTATTTCTGCAGACAACAAAAAACTCTATTTCTGTGGTTCAAAGCGCAAAGATAATATTGGCGGAGAAGATATTTTTGTGTCGGACAATAAAAGTGGCGTTTGGCAAGTGCCTCAACTTATCTCTTCGCTTTCTACCGAGGGGAATGATGCGCCACTCTCTATTTCAACCGATGGAAATAAATTACTTCTTTTTATTAATGGAGATATCTTTTACTCCATGCGTTCGGCAATGGGGTGGGGCGAACCTATTAAATACCCATATCCAATCAATACCGATGCGTGGGAAGGTGATGCCATGCTTTCGAGCGATGGGAATGCCATCATTTTTGTATCGAAACGTGAAGGTGGCTTAAATCCTATTTACCAAGATCAAGATATTTATGTTTGCACCAAAACTAAAGATGGATGGAGCGATGCTATAAATATTGGTGCTACCGTGAATACTCGTTATCTGGAGCGCTCGCCATATCTGCATTCTGATATGAAAACACTCTATTTTTCGTCGAAAGGACACGGTGGATTGGGCGATTTGGATGTATTTATGACCAAACGCTTGAACGATTCCACTTGGACAGAATGGAGTGAACCTATTAATCTTGGCAAAGAGTTTAACTCAACGAATCAAGACTGGGGTTACCGCGTTACAACAGCGGGTGATAAAGCCTATTTTGCGGCCGAAAACAGCAAGTTTAACCACGATCTTTATTCGGCTACTTTGCCCATGAAGTTGCGACCTTACACGGTAGCAACCTTATCGGGGGCATTAGTTGGGCTCGATGGAAAACCAATTGAGGGTGTAATTCGTTGGGAAGATTTAGAAACTGGAAATGTTATTGGTGAATCGAAATCAAATCCAACAGATGGATCCTTTTTTGTGGTGCTCCCGCTTGGAAAACGATATGGCTACTATATTGAAAAGGAGGGTTTTTACCCTATTTCTAAAAATATTGATCTTACAAAGGAAGTTACTGCAGTTACGGAAGTTGAAACCATAACACTTCCATCTTATGATATAATGATAAATAAAGGGCTTGTTGTTCCAATTAATAACCTCTTTTTCGATGTAGATAAATCAGATATTTTACCAGCATCTTATCCAGAACTCAATAGAATTGCGCAAATTATCAAAGAGCGTAATCTTCGTATTGAAATTGCTGGTCATACCGATAATTCGGGTTCTAAGGACCATAATATGAATTTATCGGACTTGCGGGCTAAAGCGGTAGCCAATTACTTGGTTTCGAAAGGAATATTTATGCGTGCTATTACTACAAAAGGTTATGGCGATGAAAAACCTGTTGCGCCAAATGTAACGGAGGCCGACAAAGCCAAAAATCGTCGGGTAGAACTCAAATTTATTAAGTAATACCAATCTTTAAATATCTTTTTACCCAAATATCAGGCTATAAAAGCGATAAAGGGCTGCGATATTAATTTATCACAGCCCTTTATCGTATCTTATTCTATCTCAATTTTAATTTTTTCTTTCAACCTCTTTTAAACTCTCAATCTTCTTCTGGCTTAAGAAGTAGTTGATGTCGCCCAAATGTTCTTTTACACGTTTGTTCCCAAACTCAAAGACTTTTGAAGCCAGCCCATCTAAGAAATCTCTATCGTGTGATACCAGAATTAAGGTTCCATCGAACGCCTGAAGTGCACTTTTAAGAATATCTTTAGTTCTCATGTCGAGATGATTGGTAGGCTCATCTAAAATAAGGAGGTTTACAGGTTCTAGCAAGAGTTTTATCATTGCCAAACGTGTTTTTTCTCCACCCGAAAGAACCTTTACTTTTTTGGTAATATCATCGCCACTAAACATAAATGCGCCAAGAATATCCTTTATTCTCGTGCGTATTTCTCCAACGGCAACGTCGTCAATGGTTTGGAAAATTGTCTTATCTTCATCGAGCATTGATGCTTGGTTCTGAGCAAAATAACCAATCATTACATTGTGTCCAACGGTGAGAGAACCATCGAAGTCAATTTCGCCCATTATAGCCTTCACAAGGGTTGATTTACCTTCGCCGTTTTTACCAACGAATGCAATCTTCTCCCCACGTTCAATAGTTACCGATGCATTCTTAAATATCACCTTCTCTCCATACGATTTCGACATCTGATCGAGGATAACGGGGTAGCTTCCAGAGCGTGGCGATGGAGGAAATCTAAGTTTCAAAGCAGATGAATCTTCTTCGTCAATCTCTACAATGGTTAATTTCTCCAACATCTTCACACGCGATTGTACCTGTGTGGTTTTCGAATATGTACCTTTGAATCGATCAATAAAGAGCTGATTGTCGGCAATCATTCGCTGTTGTTCTTCGTAGTTCTTTTGCTGATGCACCCGTCTTTCAGTACGTAACTCAAGATATTTGCTGTAGTTAGCCTTATAATCGTAAACACGCCCCATGGTAATTTCAATGGTGCGGTTGGTAATATTATCAACAAAAGCCCTGTCGTGCGAAATTACAATAACAGCTTTGGCGCTATTGATTAAGAAATCTTCCAACCATTGAACCGATTCAATATCGAGGTGGTTGGTAGGCTCATCGAGTAGAATTAAATCGGGTTTTTGAAGAAGTATTTTTGCTAGTTCAATACGCATTCGCCAGCCACCGCTAAACTCGCCTGTTGGGCGTGAGAAATCTTCTCGAGAAAAACCCAATCCAAGTAGAATTTTCTCTACCTCGGCCTCAAAATTGGTTTCTTCAATAGAATAGTATTTTTCGCTTAGGGTTGAAACCTTTTCGATAAGTTGAAAATATTCGTCCGATTCGTAGTCTGTTCGTATAGTCAGTTCATTATTAATGGCTTCCATCTCCTGTTGCATTGCAAATATTTGTGCAAATGCCTGTGATGCCTCTTCAAATACTGTTCTGTTGTTTTCGCTCATCAAATGCTGAGGCAGATAGGCAATTACCGTATCTTTAGGTGAAGAAACCCTGCCTGCAGAAGGTGATCTCTCACCAGCAATAATCTTTAGAAGGGTAGATTTCCCCGCACCATTCTTACCCATTACAGCAATTCTATCTTTTTCGTTTATCACAAAAGAGATATCCTTAAATAAAAAGGTTCCACCAAATTCAACTGTTAGTCCATCTACCGAAATCATACCCTGTTTTTTTAGAGGTGCAAAGATAGGTAATTATAACTACCAACCATCTTTGTTGTTAGAAACAGTGCTTTATATAACTTTTTTTAACCCTCCAAGTCCCAGATTTTAGAATTTATTCTGCTAAAAGGAGATTGGACAATTTACGCGGTTCGTGTAATGTACTATTTTTAATATAAAATGTGAGGTAATTCGGGGTTATTCAATAATTCTGATATTGTCTATACAAACGTACGTTGGGGTGTTTATGCCGAGCGAATTAGTGTCGGATGAACTGAACTTAAAACCAACTTTACTCACGTTGCCCAGAGCAGAAAGGTCGATGTTTGTCCAGGTATCAATGATGTAATTATCATTTCTGTTGGTCGATGTGAAATCGGCTAATGGGTAATTTAACTCTTTTGTGAGTAATCCATTTTCGTCGTAACCTGAAATTGTAACAACAAACCAATCCTTGGGCGAAGTAAAGGGATTAGCTTTTGGGGAGATATCACCAATTTTCATTATCCAGTATGCATACGCTGAATTAGTAATTGCAACAGTACCTAATGTATGGCTTTTTCCATCGTTGAATGAAAGAAACTGATCATTGCCAAAGATATCTTCATAAAACACTAAGAAATTCTTTGATTTCTCATCGCCACCATTTAGAGAATAAGCATTAAACTGATAAATGGCGCTATCTGATTGCGTTGTTCTATACTGATTACTGAAGGCAAAGCCACTCCAATAATTTTTAACGCTATCATTTGTCACGGGTAAATTTAATATCTTACTTGTTCTTATTGATTTTCCATTATAACCGATACTATACTTGTTTGCATCTAGTTTAAATTCCTCAAAATCTACTTTTACTAGCGCCTTTACTGCAATTGTATCAATGTCGAACCCAAATTCGTTAGAGACTTTGAATTGGTAAACATTGGTACCATACTTTTGATTTGGAATCACCATCATTATTCTGGAATTGCTATTTGGAATAACTTCTCCGTTGAGCGACCATTGATAGGTTGAATTGTTATCGTAAATAACTTGGGGCTCAAGGAACAACGTGTCGGAGATGTCTACCTCAAATCCATTTGTTGGGGTTTTTATAAAGATTTGTGGCGATGGTGAAATTGTGTCTATATTATTGGTGTTACATCCCCAAAGTGCTGTTAGAGATAGCGTAACACCAATTAATAGCTGTAACTTAGTGCAAGAAATCATAGTTTATCTGAAATTTTCATAATGGGTTTATTAGCGTCGGGATTTGACGATTTTAAGTAGTGGTCGAAAAAGCCTGGAATATCTTCAACGGCAATGCGTTTTGCCATAATTCTTTTTTCTTTGTCGAGAATGTAAATTATAGGAGTGCTGTAAATATCATAAGTATTACGGTAGTTTGAGAGGTTGTATGGATCATATACATTAATCCAATCGGCAAGTGATTTCTCTTCGATGAATTTACGCCAAGGTTCAGGTTTTAATTGGGTGTACACTGCAACAACCTTAATGCCACGATCTTTGTACTTTAACCACACATCGTTGTATAGTTTAGGGATTTCTTTTTGGCAATGTCCACATTCTGGTTCCCAAAAAACCAAAATGGTATAAGGTGCAGAAACCTCGCTTAATTTGATTATCTCCTCCTCGAATGTTTGCAACTTTAGTTCAGGAGCTATGTTCCCTACTAAATTAGGTTTAATTTTAGTAACACGATCATCTAGTTTCGTTAGAAACTCTTTGTCGGCCCAATCGGCCAATCCCGAAAGGTAATATTTCTCTGAAAGTACCACCACCACTTTATCCATACCCATAATCTTACTCTCGTTTGCCAAGTTAAAAAGCATCGAAAGCATGTATTTAAAAGCCTGCTTGTTGGCTCTACTCTTCTCAATAAGAATAACCGACTCTTTAGCAACGGAATCTGGAATCTGAAAAACAGTTTGGCCAATAAATGTTTCTATTTTACCAGCCAAATAGGGCGTTAAATACATTCTCGGATCAGAAAGATCGATGTTGTCGAAAGCATGTGTTTTATAATATTGGTACTTATTCCACTGAATGATAGAATCGCGTTTGGGATTGTTAAAGGCCACAAACGGTTCAGGAACTTTAACTTCTTGAATTCCAAGTAGAAATGAAGTGTAAAGGGTTTTGGGATTGTTCGTTATTGCATCATCCCAATAGGCCTTTACTTTTACATCAAGTGCCTCTAATTGAGGTCTGTAGAAATTTACCGAGTCTACGTTGTCTTTATTCTTATCTATTTTTTCTCGAAGAGGATTAGCCTCGAGTTGCATTTGGGCAATAAACTTCTGATAATCAGAGAACTTCTTAGATTCGTCGCTTCCTTTAATTATCAGGTTTTTAATATAGTCTGGTTTATTAGTTGTAATATCAAAGGTTTGATCTTCATCTATCAGAATATCAACAATATCTTTGTTGGGTAGATAGATTAGGTACATTCCACCATCTAATTTTTCTTTTCCTGAGAATGTTCCTACACCATTTTTATCGAGGACAATAGTGTCATTAACCAATAATTTTTTGTTAAAATAGTGCCCTAAAATAATGGATGAATCTGCCCAACCTTTAATTGATACCTTAATCGAATGTCCAACCTCGGCCTTAAGAGAGCTAACAAATAAACTAATAACAATAAGTAATATTAAATTTTTACGCATACAATTAAGTTTTATCTTTTTCGAAAGTTTACAAAAATAGCACCATTTAAATAAATTCATAAATTTAAAAGAGAAAAATGCTACTTCTTATTTAAATTCTGATTTTAGAGTATTTTTGGAAAAACAAAAGCAGATAAAGATGCATTAAAAATGTTTCTTTATCTGCTTTAAAAACAACTATCTTTCTTTTTTAAATAGGTTGAGTGTTTATTTGTAACCAGCTCCTCTGGCTCACCGAAAGAAATGGCGACAGTGAATCGTAGACAGTTTTGTTGTAGTTATTTAGCCATTCAACCTCTTCGGTATTTAGTAAATCTACATCAATGCATTTAATGCTAAATGGCGCCAGCGTGAGGGTGTCAAATTTAAAGAACTGACCAAATTCATTTTCAATGGCGGGGCGAACTAAAATCAAATTCTCTAGTCTAATACCATACAAATTCTCTCGGTATAGGCCTGGTTCATTTGATGTTAACATACCATTCTCAAGCACAACACCATTGTCACTGGTGCGAATGTTTTGAGGTCCTTCATGCACATTGAGAAAACATCCAACACCGTGCCCTGTGCCATGACCGTAATTGAGTCCAACGCTCCAAAGCGCTTTGCGAGCAAGGATGTCCAATTGAACACCCCTTGTTCCAGCAGGAAAGAAGACAGAAGCCAAAGCTATATGACCCTTCAAAACAAGCGTATAATCGCGCTTTTCCTGGATTGATGGATTTCCAAAATGAAGTGTTCTGGTTACATCTGTCGTACCACCTCGATATTGTCCGCCAGAATCAATAAGATAGAAAAAATCGTGTCCGAGAATTTTGTTGGTCTCTTTTGTGGAACGATAATGAACAACAGCGCCATTGGCACCATAAGCCGAGATTGTAGCGAATGAATCACCCACATAATCAGTCGATTCGGCTCTAAGGCATGCGAGTTTTTCGGTAGCAATTATCTCCGTAACCTTTCCTTCGCACACATTCTCATCGAGCCAAGAGAAAAACTTTACCAGTGCAACGCCATCCTTTATCATCGTTTCACTGATGCCAGATATTTCGGCACTGTTTTTACACGCTTTTAGCTCGGCCACAGGGGTTGTTCGTTCAATTTTCTTTACATCTTTTGGCAGATTAGCGTAAATTTCGGCGTTGGTCTTTGTTGGATCAATAATGATGGCCGTATCCTCTGCTATATCCTTTAACCATTTTAATATATC
>JAYVSA010000520.1:0-6763 GCA_043775765.1 Breznakibacter sp.
ATTTGAAAAGCCCTCTGTGTCGCCATTAACATAATCATACTTAGCCAAATCATTAATAGAAAGGGCAATAATTGCGGCATTACATTGAGGAAGCAAGTCGAGTTTTTCTGTAAAAATGTGCCCCATTAAGCGAAATCGCTCTATGGTATTACTATGAAATATGAGTCGATGTATTTTCTCTTTGTCGATACCATAATTCAGCAATTCACCAACAATTTGATAGGTCTCTTTGCGGGATGAGTTGTGGTTTAAAGCGCCAGTATCGGTCATAATACCAGTATAAAAACACTCTGCACTCACCTCATCACAGAAATCAATTAACGGAGTATTTCTAATAGCATCAAAAGTGAGTTCGCAGGTTGAAGAAACGGCCGTATTAGAAATTTGAATATTTGCAATATCATCTGGATAAGGGTGATGATCTACCATTATTTTTTGAATATTGAGAGACTCTATAATAGCAGCCAACTTCTCAAGTCTTTTTATGGAGTTAAAGTCCACAAAAACAAGCAGTTCGCAAGCCTTTAAGATATCGGTAGCTTGTTGCGTCTCCTTCTCAAAGTCGATGCAAACATCGGAATTTGGCAGCCATTCGAAACCTAATGGAAAGCGATTTGGAAGAATAATATGAACAGACTTTCCTGCTCTTTTAAGTAGGTTGAATAAGCCCAGTGATGCGCCTATTGAGTCGCCATCTGGATTTTTATGTGGTACAATTACAATTCTATCAACCTGCGTAATAGAGTTATAAAATGATGTATAAAGCTTCTTGTAATCCATTAAATATTTAATAATTTTCAAATATAAGGAAAAAAGTAGTTAGAATAGTTTTATTTTGTAATAACTAATTATATCTTGAATTGTTATTTGTTGATTAACTAATTAAATAAAATCAATATGGCTGACAATATCTTACCTGGGAATAAGACTTTAACAATAATAAAACCTGGAGCTTTTAATAATAAACACATTGGGCACATCCTTACTAAAATAGAGGAGAATGGCTATATGATAAAGGCATTAAAATCGGTAAAGCTCGACAAGGAGGAAGCAATGGATTTTTATAGTGACCATTTGGGCAAGTCATTTTTTAATGATTTGGTAGATTTCATGTCTTCAGGGCCTATTGTTGCAGCAGTTTTACAGAAAGAGAATGCCGTAGAAGATTTTAGAAGATTGATAGGTGCCACAGATCCTGCAGAAGCGGAGGAAGGCACAATTCGGAAGTTATATGCCGAATCGAAGTCGCACAATGCCATTCATGGTTCAGACAGTGATATAAATGCAGAAAAAGAGTGTCTATTTTTATTTAGTAAGAAGGAATATTTATACAATCACTAAATGAGGTATAAATTAAGGAATAGTTTATAATAAAAGACGAGCGTAACTGTTCGTCTTTTATTATTTATTACAATCGAGAACAAGAAATTTAATAGAAATAAATATCCCGAATAAAAGGCTGGCCGAGGTTTTCATTTATTTTATCGATTATATTATCTTTTAAATATGAGAGTTCATTACGAACAATACTCGAACGAAGAGTAACCACTAAAACGTGATCCTTAACAAAGACATTGGTAGTAGAGTTTTTTACGTTTTGGCCAAGAAGTTCATTCCAAAGATTCACCGACCGAACATTGAGAATACCCTCATCGAGATGTTGAGTTTTAAGAATTGTTTCCATTATTTGCTTAATGGGAG
Organism: Breznakibacter sp.; assembly: GCA_043775765.1. GTDB lineage: Bacteria > Bacteroidota > Bacteroidia > Bacteroidales > Marinilabiliaceae > JAGPHP01. Next base: position 1,702 of record JAYVSA010000520.1, read on the forward strand.
TAGGATATTTTCGTTCCATAAGTTTAATCTAATCAATTTTCAAACACTTGGCCATTGGCAACATCGAATACCTTGTACGGTTTTTGAGTTGTTTCTACAATCTTTACGAGCCGTTCTTTTTGAGTGTCTGTAATAAAAATTTGCGCAAAAGTACTATGTGTTACCAGATTAATAAGCTGACTGCCACGTTCTTGATCTAACTTATCGAAAATATCATCGAGCAAAAGAATTGGTATCATGCCAACTTTTTGTGTTAGAAGTTCTAAATGTGCCAGCTTTAAAGCAATGAGGTAACTCTTTTTTTGCCCCTGAGAACCATATTTACGAATAGGATTATTGGAGAGTGAAAACTCCAATTCGTCGCGGTGAACCCCTTTTGTAGAGTAACCAACACGCAAATCGCGGTCACGAGCCTGTGTTAAATCGGCGGCAAAATTGGCAGAACTGAGGTGCGACTTATATTCAATACCCACCACTTCCCTATCGTTTGAAATGAAGGAGTAATATTTTTGAAAAATGGGCAGGAGATTCTGCAAAAAGAGATGGCGTGCTTTATAAATAGATTGCGCAATATCAACTAATTGAGCGTCGTAAACATCGAGAATGGCTGGGTTGAAATTTTGCATATACCCTTTAATGAGAGTATTACGTTGAAGAACCAGACGGGTATAGCGAATGATTAAACTCAGGTAATTCTTATCGAACTGAGAAATAACACTGTCTATATATTTTCGACGCTCTTCTGAAGCCCCATTAATAAGCTCCTCGTCGGCTGGTGAGATAACGACTAACGGAAAGTGTCCAATATGATCGGAGAGACGCTCATAATCTTTCTTATTTCGTTTAAAAGCCTTTTTATGTCCACGCTTCAAACTGCAAGCAACCTCATCGTGCCTATCTCCAGAACTGTATTGGCCTTGTATAAGAAAATAGTCGGCATCGAAGTTAACATTCTGACTATCAACAGAATTAAGAAAACTTTTACAGAAAGACAGATAGTAAATGGAGTCTATTAAATTGGTTTTCCCAGAGCCATTCATTCCAACAATACAATTTATACCGTCCGAAAAATGAATGTCGGCTTGAGTTAAATTCTTAAAGTTGAGCAGATTCAGCTGTTTGATAATCATATTGGAAGAATGAGATGCAAAGTTGACATTTTTTTTCGATTAAGATTGCGCCCCAATGAAAACTCTTAGCAGAAATGACATCAACTTTGTATTGCTCCAATTATGCCTTCATAGAAATATCAAAAAGTAAAAGTTTTGCAGCCGTTTGGGTGGTGATTTTAAGACTTTCAAGTTCTTCGAAACCAATACCATCACGCGATTGCAAATCAACTCCGTTAACTGTAATATTTCCATCAATTACAAAAAGATATAGACCATTTTGCACTATTTTGGTGGAATAATCGACCTCTTGATTAGCATCAAACTCTCCGTAATTCACATATCCATTTTGATAAATCCAAGCACCAAAATCATCGGTATTTGGCGATACTATTTGGAGAAACTCATTATGTTTGAGATGTGGCAAGTAATTAAACTGCGAATAACGAGGTTCTACATTTTGTTTGCCTGTAAGGACCCAAATTTGAAGCAGTTTAAGATCCTGATCCTGATTGGCATTGAACTCACTGTGGTAAACACCTGTACCTGCACTCATAACTTGAATTTCACCATACTCAATGGTTCCCTTATTGCCCATGCTATCTTCGTGCGCCACGGCACCCGAGAGCGGAAAGGTAATAATTTCCATATTTTTATGTGGATGCGTTCCAAAACCATTGTGTCCGAGAATGGTATCGTCATTTATTACACGAAGAACTCCAAAGTTAACTCTATCGGCATTGTAGTAATCGGCAAAACTAAATGTGTGGAAAGTATTGAGCCAGCCATGATTTGCATGTCCACGTGTACCAGCTTTATGAAGTGTATATTTCATAAGAATTGTTTTTGGGAGTAAAACAGACGAATTGATCAAAAGTTTATTTTATTATTGAAAATGAAGGACTTCAAATTAGTGAAATACTTGAATGGTTTTCTAGCGAAAGGGATAGAGCTAAATACCCCACAGGCCTGTAGCTGAGCTTGTCGAAGCACTGGGCGAGGAGTATGAGCGAGAGCCCGAAAACAGGGGCGGGTAATAAGTGATTTAAATACTGATACGGATGCTTTAAAACAGTGAATTGCCCCTGTTGATTCGCCCAAAAGCTATTATCATATTGTTTAACTATTAATAGATTTTTAATATATAACCAAAAAAAAAAGATAGAGTGCTGTTGATTAGGTAATTGTATTATATTTACAAAAATCTAAAACGTTTGCGCTTTTGGAAAGTGTGGGTGATTTAGACCATTGTGTCGAATGTTATTTTAATTATTGTGGATTATAAATTCATTAAACTATGAGAAAATTATTTTACCTTTTACTAATTACAACCATTTTCTTGAGCAACTCATCGGCTCAGGGTTACTTACACAGCAGTGGTAAAACCATTGTGGACGGAAGCAACAACGAGATTATTCTGCACGGCATTGGCATTGGCGGTTGGATGCTTCAAGAAGGCTATATGTATGGCAATTCGGGAAATTTCTATACCCAACATGCTTTTAAAGCTAAACTTGCGGCACTTATTGGGTCTGTTGAAACGGAAAAGTTTTATACCAACTGGCGCGATAATTTTATGCAACAACGTGATATGGATTCGATTGCGGCTTGGGGATTTAACTCAATTCGTGTGCCTATGCACTACAATCTATTTCGCCGATGTTTTACCGCTGACCCGCAAAACGATGAGGGTTTTCGATTGATAGACAACTTGGTTACTTGGGCAGCTGCGAAGAATATTTATGTTATTTTAGATATGCACGGAACACCTGGTGGTCAGGGCGATGACACGGGTATTTCGGACAGGGATGCAACCAAACCATATTTATGGACAAGCGTTGCAAACCAAGACACACTGGTTCAGATATGGAAAAACATAGCTATTAAATATGCAAATCAACCGCTTATTGGTGGGTACGATTTAATAAACGAAACCAATTATGCTCCTATGAAGCCTACAAATGCGTTGTTACGTAATATGTATGGCCGTTTGACCGATACAATTAGGCATTACGACAACAATCATATTTTATTTGTGGAAGGCAACGACTATGCCAACAACTTTACGGGTTTAACACCTGCTTGGGATGCCAATATGGCTTATAGTTTTCATAAATATTGGAATGGTACCGATGTGGGCACTTTACAAGGAATGATTGACATGCGCAATACGACCAATAGACCGCTGTGGCTCGGTGAGACAGGCGAAAATGGAAATGCTTGGTTTACAGCGGTGGTAAAAACATTGGAGGCGAATAAAATTGGATATTCAAATTGGTCGTACAAACCGTACGATAAAATCCAAAGTCCGATTTGTGTAAAACCGTTTGCCAATTGGGACAAAGTAATTAGTTATGTCAATAACAGTACAGCTCTTTCTGCCTCTGATTGCATTGCGTACCTTAAGGAGATGACAGATGGATTATTGCTCCAAAATTGCAAAATAAACAAAGATGAGATTGATGCATGGACGCGCCAGCCTTACGACAATTCAACAAAAGCTTTTGCACCGAATGCCATTCCTGGGATTTTATTTGCTGTAAATTATGACCTCGGAACTCAAGGCTTTGCATACAACGATAAGGTTGTACAAACACTTGCCCAAAACCCTTGGACAGCTTGGAATAATGGTTATGTATATAGAAACGATGGAGTAGATATTCAGGCTTGTACCGATACAAATCCTTACAATTTAGGTTACAATGTGGGTTGGACCGACGACAATGAATGGTTGCTCTTCTCTGTAAACGTAAATGCAACAGGCGTTTACGACCTAAATTTACGATGTGCAAACGGTGCTACAGCTACTGGCTCAATGCACGTAGAAATTGATAACGTAGATGTAACGGGTACAGTAAGTATCTCAGCTACTGGCGGGTGGAATACTTGGAACGATTTTCCAGTCACAGGAATTTCACTCACAGCAGGAGAGCATAAAATGAAAGTCATATTCGACAAAGCTGGGTTCAATATTAATGCTTTAAACTGGACCGTTTCTAGCAATCCTGTGGTATTTCGGCTTTTGTCGGCAAAGGCAATTAACGACACAACCATCCGATTGGCATTTAACAAGCCTCTAAACACCACTATTGCACCCAATATTTCAGATTTTACGATTAACTCTACCACGCCTCATGCCATATCTTCAATGAGTTATGACGCCTCTTATCCATACTATTTACTTATCCACACCTCGAATTATGTTTTTTATAATGAAACGCTTACGCTCGATTATTCGGGAACATCACTCGAGTCGACAGATGCCGATAAAGTTATTCCAATGGTAAAGAATGTTGTTACGAACATGATTCCTGCCCGCTACCAAATTTCCGGAAAATTAGAGGCCGAAAACTATTTATCTATGAGTGGCATTCAAACCGAAACAACCACCGATGTTGGTGCTGGTCAAAATATTGGTTATACCAATGTTGGAGATGAACTGGAATATTTAGTTTATGTTGCAGCAACAGACGATTACAAACTCACCTTCCGTATGGCAGGAAACGGCGGAAAAGCCAATTTATATTATAGTGATCCAAACAACCAGAACCTCATTGGCACGGTAACATTCACAGCCACTGGCGGTTGGCAAACTTGGAAAGATTTTGTTGTAACGGCCAATTTAACAGCAGGTGCTCACACTCTGAAATTAACCGTAGTGAACGAAGGATTTAACCTCAATTACATCACTTTTGCACCATCATCCACCTCCTTACAGACCAATTTAGCGCAAGCAGGCTTCGATTTTTATCCAAATCCTGCAACTAACGACATCACAATAACTTACGATGTAGAAACTACAAACGCAACGTTAGAAATACTCGATTTACAGGGAGTAGTTGTACTTGCCAATAAGTTCGACACCCTTGGATTAACCACGACAAACTATAGCATTAGAGACCTTACGGCTGGCGTTTACATTGTACGCATAACCGATGGTAACAAGCTAATTA
>JAYVSA010000521.1:0-5375 GCA_043775765.1 Breznakibacter sp.
CTCGTGCAATATCATTAAATCCAAGATATTTATTTTGCGATGAGCCCAATTCTGGTCTTGACCCAAAAACATCAATAATTATAGACGAACTCATTTACGAAATCACTCGTGAGTATCAAATGACTACGGTTATTAATACCCATGATATGAATAGCGTTTTAGGAATTGGCGAAAAGATTATCTTTATCAGTCAAGGTGAAAAAGGGTGGGAAGGCACCAATAGAGAGGTTTTCGTCACCGACAATGCAAAACTAAATGATTTTATTTTTGCATCGGATTTTGCTAAGTTGATAAAGAAGCATTTGTAAATGTGTGATTATTAAGTTAGCAAATAAGCAAAAGCTTCTTCGATTTTGGCTACCTGAATGATTTTGATGTCGCTTTTAATCGTGGCAATTTTTTTTAAAATTGTGGGTACAATTATTCTTTTAAAGCCTAGTTTTGAGGCTTCTGAGATGCGTTGTTCTATACGTGAAATGGGTCTTATTTCGCCTGATAATCCTATTTCTCCAGCAACACAAATGTCTTTTGGTATTGGTATATCGAGGGTAGAGGAGAGCACAGAGGCTACTACGGCCAGATCGATGGATGGGTCATTGACTTTGAGTCCACCTGCTATGTTGAGAAATACATCTTTAGTTGCGAGCTTAAAACCGGCTCTTTTTTCAAGCACTGCAAGGAGCATATTTAAACGTTTGCCGTCAAAGCCCGTTGAAGAGCGCTGAGGGGTGCCATAAGCTGCGGTTGAAGCTAGCGCTTGAACTTCAATTAAAAATGGCCTTAATCCTTCTACTGCGGCTGCAATACATATTCCGCTTAATATTTCGTTGTGATTAGAAAGCAGAAGCTCGGAGGGATTTGTTACTTCTTTTAAGCCACTGTTTTCCATTTCAAATATCCCTATTTCGGAAGTAGAGCCGAAACGGTTTTTGATGCTCCGGAGTATTCGATAGATGTGATTTCTATCTCCCTCGAATTGAAGTACAACATCAACCATGTGTTCGAGTACTTTTGGGCCAGCTAAACTACCTTCTTTGTTGATATGTCCGATAAGAATAACTGGGATATTTTTTTGTTTTGCTACTAGTAGAATGCGAGCGGTGCACTCCCTTATTTGGGAAACAGTGCCAGGTGCCGATTCTATTGATGCGTTATTGAGTGTTTGTATGGAGTCTATAACAACAACCTCTGGTGTAACATTTTCAATGTGAGTAAGTATGTTATCGAGATTTGTTTCACTTACAATGTAGCAGTTGTTTTCTTTGAATCCCAAGCGGTCTGCTCTAAGCTTTATTTGTTGTGGACTTTCTTCGCCAGAAATATAGAGAACTTTTTTATGTGTTAGGTTCAAGGCAATTTGGAGAACTAAGGTCGACTTACCTATTCCAGGTTCGCCTCCTACAAGCACCATTGCGCCGGGTACTAAGCCTCCGCCAAGAACTCGATCGAGCTCGGAACATGTTGTCGGAATTCTTGGTACGTCAATGGTTGATATTTGGGATATTAGGGTTGGTTTTGATGAGAAAATACTTGAGCTTGAAGCAAGATTGGTATTTGTTTTATTTTTAACTGCAAACTCTTCTACCATGGTATTCCATTCTCCACAAACAGAACATTTGCCGACCCATTTTGCCGATTCGGTACCACAGTTTTGGCAAAAAAAAGCAGTTTTGGTTTTTGCCATGATTAATAGCCTTTTTTAATTTTTTCTATTAGTGAGGTTGTTGAAAAACCCTCTACAAAATCTATAGTTTCAACTCTTCCTCCACGCGCAATAACGATATCGTAACCCACAATCGATTCGGGGTTATAGTCGCTTCCTTTAACCAAAATATTTGGTTGAAGAAGTTTAATTAACTCATAGGGAGTCTCTTCGTTAAAAAGCACAACGAGGTCTATAAACGATATGGCAGCCAGCAGTATAGCCCTTGCGTCTTGATTAACGACTGGGCGAAGTGGTCCTTTAATTCTACTTACTGAAGCATCAGTGTTTAAGCCTAGTACCAACTTCTGCCCCTTTGAAGCCGCTTTAGCAAGATATTCCACATGTCCGCGATGCAAGATGTCAAAGCATCCATTTGTAAAAACAACATCGTAGTCATTTGCTTGCCAAAGAGAAACTAGGCCTTGGGCTATATTTGCAGTAACAATTTTATTTTGAAGCTCTTGAAAGTAATTCATTTTTAAGCAATTAAAAAACGCCTCAAAATGGAGGCGTTACAATTTAAACTAATTTGTTTGTTGACGTGTCAGGGAAGACGAATGTTGGCTTAAATTTTTTCGCTTCTTCTAATTCAAGAGATCCGTAAGCAATGATAATTACCACATCGCCCACTGCAACTTTTCGGGCAGCTGCACCATTCAGACAGATTACCCCACTTGCTCGCTCACCTTTAATTACATACGTTTCAAGACGTTCCCCATTGTTATTGTTAACAACTTGAACTTTCTCATTTTCGATGATATTGGCGGCATCCATTAAATCTTGGTCAATGGTAATGCTTCCAACGTAGTTCAAATTTGCCTCCGTAACGGTTACATTGTGCAATTTTGATTTAACGACATCAACTATCATAGCTTTCTCTTTAGTTTTAAATTATGATATCACTTACAAAGAAACAACAAAAGTTACTCAGTTTTAGTTGTAGGTAATATTATCAATAAGTCTAATTTTGCCTGCATAAACAGCAATACATCCAACAGCGTAGGTGGTTTCATTCCAGTTATTTATCGATATCAATGTGTTTCCATCACAAATTTCGAAGTATTCAACTTTTAAGTCTGTATCATTTTGAATTGTATCGACTACAAACTTTATGGTATCGCTCACGCTTTTAGATTTTGCAAAGTTACTGGATTCAAACAAAGATTGTGCAATAATTGGAACAATTTTTCGGTGTTCTGGTGTAAGAAGCATATTCCTTGAACTCATGGCCAAACCATCCACTTCTCTTATAATTGGACATCCAATAATATTAATGGGATAATTTAGCATTCGAGCCATTTGACGAACGATGGCGAGCTGCTGAAAGTCCTTTTCTCCAAAATAGCCATTATCTGCAGGAACAAGGTCGAAGAGGCGGCTTACAACCTGAGCTACTCCATTGAAGTGGTTTGGACGGAATTTTCCCTCCATGCATTTGTCGAGATTACCAAAGTCGAAAATTCGCGAATCGGGTTTTGGGTAGATTTCATCAACAGTAGGGTAGAAAACAATATCGCAATGAGCAGCCTTTAAGAGTTCAAGATCTTTCTCAAGTGTGCGAGGATATCGTTTTAAATCATCGGGATTATTAAATTGGGTGGGATTTACAAATATTGAAATCACCACCACATCAACATCTTTCTTTGCTTGGTTGATAAGAGAAATATGTCCCAAATGCAAGGCGCCCATTGTTGGAACAAAACCCACTTTTTTACCAGAAGCTTTTAGAGTGTCGATAGTTTCTTGGAGTTGTTTAGCTTTTTCGATTATCCTCATACACAAAATAATAACTGGAAGATGACTTAACGGGATTAATTTATAAAAAAGAGGTCAATATTAAGATGAAAAAACGTATGATGCAAATATGATTTTGGCAAACCGCTATTTTTTTGTTACTTTTGCATAATTTTTGAACGTACACCATATAATCAAAATGGAGAAAAGTAAAGTATTATTTATTTCTCAGGAGATTACACCTTATCTGCCAGAAAATGATATGTCTACAATTGGCAGGTATTTGCCACAAGGCATACAAGAGAGAAATAAAGAGATAAGAACATTCATGCCCCGATTTGGTTGCATCAATGAGCGAAGAAATCAATTGCATGAGGTTATACGTCTTTCGGGAATGAATCTTATCATTAATGATACCGACCATCCGCTGATAATCAAAGTTGCTTCAATTCAAGCCGCTCGAATGCAAGTCTATTTTATCGATAATGAAGACTATTTTCATCGTAGATCCGTTATTGGAGATGATGAGGTTGCTGAATATCTTGATAATGACGAACGCATTATCTTTTTTGCCCGTGGCGTTTTAGAAACAACCAAAAAACTTCGCTGGTGTCCAGATATTGTTCATTGCCAAGGTTGGTTTACGGCACTTGCTCCAATTTATATTAAAAGGGTGATGAACGAAGATCCTCATTTTGCAAGCTCTAAGGTTATATACACCATCTACAACGACTCATTTAATGTTAACTTTCCAGATGAGTTTAAGGAGAAATTGATTTTGCCAGGTGTTTTAAAGACCGATTTGGACATCCTAGAGCCTTCAAATTATGTGAATTTACAGAAATTGGCAATAAATTTTTCTGATGGCGTAATTTTTGGAAGTGAGACTGTTCATCCAGAATTAGAAGCTTATGTTAAAGATAGTGGTATTCCATATTTAACATACCAATTGCCAGAAAATTACGTTGATAGTTACAATGCATTTTACGATCAAATTCTTAATAAATAAGTTTAGATGGCAAATATTCTCCTTAAAAAAAGAGTTCAATTTGGATTAGTTCTGTTGGTAAGCACCTTGATCTTTGGACGTTGTAGTGAAGACCCCTCATCTATTGGAGGTGCCGTAATGCCTCAAAAGGATTTAATACAAGGCGCGAGCTTTACTATAGATGGTATTACAGCAAAGAATGTAATGCGAAAAGCCATTCTAAGTGACCGAGTTGGTTTTGCTATTTTAGGTGAGTTTAACGATTCAGTATTTGGAATGTCTAAGAGTAGTTTTGTTACTCAAGTAAACTTTGGTGTTCGATTTGATACGACTTGTTTTAATTCTCCTGGATCAACCAAAGATTCGCTTGTATTAACTTTACTTCGGTATAAAGATGGTTTGTTGGGAGATACTCTTGCAACTCATATTTTAAAAGTTTACGAGTTGAATACGCCTCTTCGCGCCAATACCTCGCCGTTATTTTACTACTCGAATACCGACATGACAGGATTATATAACCCTATTGAGATTGGAAGAGCTACCGTAAAAACGGGCTTGAGTGCCGCTCAATGGAGTAAAAATAGTGGTGTAGATACCATTCGTATTAAACTTTCGGATGAGTTGGCCGATAGGTTTTTTCAAATGAAAATAGATACTATATCTAATGATTTGCCTTTTAAAGAGTTTTTTAAAGGAATTTATATCGAAAGTGAATTATTAAATACTCCGTCATCAAAGGGTAGTTTAATGTATCTTTCAGCTTGGAATTCAAAACTATCTGGGATAACGTTGATGTATCATCACTTGGTTGATACAGTTTCCGTACCAACCACTCATTTTTTCCCTATCACGCAAGAGGGAACCGATTTTAATGTATTTAGTCATAAACCTGATCCTTCGATTGTATTTGAGAACACGGGCACCCAGTTTTTGTATGCTCAGGGCATG
>JAYVSA010000522.1:0-1571 GCA_043775765.1 Breznakibacter sp.
TTATGCCTTTGGCGTTTCTGGAATTAGTCAGCTTCAACAGGTATATGCACAAAACACAAAGTCGGTAACCGATTATATTACAGCCATTAACAGCAATCAACTGCCAATTATAAAAGGATATCATCTCAACGAACAAGAGATTGTGGTGCGTGAAATTATTACCGAACTCATGTGCAACCGACAAGTGGTTTGGAGCCGTTTGGCGAGCCTTTTTGGAAGTTCGGTAGAGGAGATTAAAAAAGTGGGCAATTACAACGAAAAGATGTTGGCTCAATTTGCCGAAGATGGCATTATTACTTACACAAATGAGGGAATTCACGTTACCGATGAGGGTTTGCTCTTCATTCGCAATGTAGCGGCATCATTCGACCCATTAGTGGCTACCAGTAAGCAACAATTTTCAAAACCAGTATAAATAGAGCTATTTCGTATGCCAACTATAATCAATAAAGATGTAGTAATTATTGGAGCAGGCCTAACGGGCTTATCAACAGCCCATTATCTTAAAAAAGCTGGTTTGTCGGTTGCCATCATAGAAAAGAGCAGTCTCATTGGAGGAGTGATGCAAACGGTTCACGAAGGCGGTTTTATCTTCGAATCGGGACCAAATACCGGCGTTTTGTCTAACCCTGAAGTGGCTGAACTTTTCATCGATTTGGAAGCTCATTGCACGCTCGAGACAGCCAATCCAGAAGCGAAAAAACGCCTCATCTTAAAGTCGGGCAAATGGGAGGCGCTTCCTAGCGGATTAATGGAGGCTATTAAAACACCACTATTTACCTTTGGCGATAAACTCCGAATTTTGGTTGAACCCTTTCGCCGTAAAGGTCAGGACCCGTTTGAATCTATTGCCGATTTAGTAAAACGCCGATTGGGTAAAAGCTACCTCAACTACGCGGTAGACCCTTTTATTTCAGGTATTTACGCTGGCGATCCATCTAAATTAGTAACCAAGTACGCCCTGCCAAAACTCTACCTGTTAGAGCAAAATTATGGCAGTTTCATTAAAGGAGGCATTAAAAAGAGTTTCGAGCCCAAAGATCCTCGTCTTAAAATGGCCACACGCGAAGTCTTTTCGGCCAAAGGAGGTTTTGGGGCGCTCACATCCGCACTCGGCAAGTCGGTTGGCCACGAAAACATCTGCCTCAACGCTCAACACACACAGGTTAATCATTCCGATAATCAATATATTGCCACTGTTTCACTAGACGGTGCTGAGGTCGAATATCGCTCAAAATATTTAATTACAACAGTAGATTCAACCCATTTAGCGACGCTCTTACCATTCATCACCGCTTCACAATTGGCCAACATCACCAATCTCGAATATGCGAGTGTGGTGCAGGTGGCGCTTGGGTTTAACGAATGGAAAGGCTGTAACATCAACGCTTTTGGAGGCTTAGTGCCAACCGTTGAGAAACGCCAAATTTTGGGTGTTCTATTTCCATCATCCTTTTTTAACCATAGAGCGCCACAAAATGGGGCACTCTTATCGGTGTTTTTAGGTGGCATGAAACGACCAGACATCTTTCATTTGAGCGATTCGGAGATTCAAGATCTCGTTTTCAAAG